>JBAXRL010000162.1:0-6320 GCA_037131205.1 Actinomycetes bacterium
GACAGGAGAGTGACGGGCATCGGGGAGATGCCCACGAAGTCAGGGGTGGCGCGGCGAGGCCTTCAGGGGCTGCGTCGCGACCACGTGGAGCCAGGAAAGGAGTCTGCCAGGTGAGCTCGTTCTTCTCCAACAATGCGGTGCTGATCGCGGTGATCTGCGCCCTCGGGGCAGTAGTCTACGGGGTGCTGCTCATCCGCTGGCTGCTGGCGCTGCCGTCGGGCGACGAGAAGATGCGCGAGGTCGCGGGAGCCGTCCAGGAGGGCGCCAAGGCGTACCTCGGGCGTCAGTACCGCACCATCGCCATGGTCGGCGTCGTCGTCTTCGTCATCATCGGCGTCGCCCTCGGCGTCAAGCAGGGCTGGGGCCTCGGCTGGGAGACCGCCCTGGGCTTCGTCGTCGGCGCTTCCCTGTCGGCGGCCGCCGGCTACATCGGCATGATGGTCAGTGTGCGCGTCAACATCCGCACCGCCGAGGCCGCCAAGAAGGGCCTCGGCCCGGCGCTCTCCGTCGCCTTCCGCGGCGGCTCCGTCACGGGCCTGCTGGTCGTCGGTCTCGCGCTCTTCGGCGTGGCCGTGTACTACTGGCTGGGCACGCAGTTCTGGCCCGAGCACGCCGTGCGCGCGCTCATCGGGCTCGGTTTCGGCGGCAGCCTCATCAGCGTCTTCGCGCGCGTCGGCGGCGGCATCTTCACCAAGGCCGCCGACGTCGGCGCCGACCTGGTCGGCAAGCTCGAGGCGGGCATCCCCGAGGACGACCCGCGCAACCCGGCCGTCATCGCCGACAACGTCGGCGACAACGTCGGCGACTGCGCCGGCATGGCCGCCGACCTCTTCGAGACCTACGCCGTCACGGCCGTCGCCGCCATGCTGCTGGCCTATCTCTTCTGGCCACACGTCACGGCCGCCCTCACCTACCCGCTGGTCCTCGGCGGCGCCTCCATCATCGCCTCCATCATCGGCACCTTCTTCGTGCGTCTCGGCGGCAGCGCCAATATCATGAACGCTCTCTACAGAGGCCTCGGCATCGCCGCCCTCATCGCCATCGCGCTCTTCTACCCGCTCACCAACTGGATGCTCGGCGCCGAGAAGTACCGTATCGCCGGCATCCCCAGCGTCGGCCGCCTGTTCCTCTGCGCGGTCAGCGGCATCGTCGTCACGGCCCTCCTCGTGGTCATCACCGAGTACTTCACGGCCACCCGCTACAACCCGGTGAAGAGCATCGCCAAGGCGAGCCTCACCGGCCATGCCACCAACATCATCCAGGGCCTCGCCGTGTCCATGCAGTCGACGGCCCTGCCGGTGCTCGTCATCGCCGCCGGCATCCTCGCCAGCTACTCGGCCGCCGGTGGCGGCACCGCCGGCCTGTACGGCATCGCCGTGGCCGTCATGGCCATGCTCTCGATGACCGGCATCATCGTCGCCATCGACGCCTACGGCCCCATCACCGACAACGCCGGCGGCATCGCCGAGATGGCCGGCCTGCCCGAAAGCGTGCGCGCGGTCACCGACCCGCTCGACGCGGTCGGCAACACCACCAAGGCCATCACCAAGGGCTACGCCATCGGCTCGGCGGGCTTTGCCGCCCTCATCCTCTTCGTGTCGTACACCTACGACCTCAAAGACAGCTTCGGCTCCGGGGTGATCAACGAGTTCAAGGTCAGTGAGCCCTGGGTATTGGTCGGCCTGCTCATCGGCGGTCTGTTGCCCTACCTCTTCGCCTCGCTCTGCATGCAGTCCGTGGGGCGCGCCGGCGGCAAGGTCGTCGAAGAGGTCCGCCGCCAGTTCCGCGAGCTGCCCGGCATCATGGAGGGCACCGACAAGCCCGAGTACGGCACGGCCGTCGACATCGTCACCAAGTCGGCGATTCGCGAGATGATGCTCCCGGCTGCCATCCCGGTGCTCACGCCGATCATCATCGCCCTCGTCTTCTGGAACCACGCGTACCTGGTGCTCGGCGGCGTCCTCATGGGCTCCATCATCACCGGCCTGTTCCTGGCCATCTCCATGACCAGCGGCGGCGGCGCCTGGGACAACGCCAAGAAGCTCATCGAAGACGGTGAGTACGGCGGCAAGGGCTCCGACGCCCACGCGGCCGCCGTCACCGGCGACACGGTCGGCGACCCATACAAAGACACTGCGGGCCCGGCCATCAACCCGATGATCAAGGTCATCAACATCGTCGCCCTGCTCGTGATCCCGTTCCTCGTCAAGTAGACGTCACGGCGGAGCTTTCGCTCCGCCGCTGAGGGCGCGGCGGGTGGCCCTTTCGGCCGCCCGCCGCGCCTGCGCCATGCGCCACGCCGGTAGCGCGTTAAGAACCCATGAAGGCCGCTTGTGCGGCGTTTCTCCCGGTGGTACTGTCCGTGTTTGGGCCGGCTCGTTCTCGGGTCGGCCTTTCTGGATTCTGGACTATGTGGACCACGCGCAGGATCATCACGCTTATCATGGGAGCGATCGGGGTGGCGCTCATCGCCCGCGGCATCTGGGGTGGGGTGTGGCCGCTGTCGGTGCAGCTTGTCGCCGGGATCCTGCTCCTCGCCCTCGCGGTGTTGCGCTGGCGCTTCGTCCTCTGACCCGGGGCTGATCTCACATGGCACGACGCAAGAAGCGAGAAGGACAGAGCCTGCACAAGGTGCTGGGCGTCCCGGCGCTGTTCAGCACCGCGTACGGCAACGTGGGCTCGTCCATCTACTACGCCCTCGGCGTCGTCGCCGCCTCGGCGATGGGCCTCACGCCGGTTGTGTTCATGCTCACCGGACTCCTCTTCGTCACCACCGCCTTCTCGTACGCGGAAGCGACGACGATGTTCCCCGAGGCGGGAGGCTCTTCCAGCTTCGCCCGTCACACCTTCAACGAGTTCGTGAGCTTCTTCGCCGGCTGGGCGCTGATGCTCGACTACATCATCACCATCGCGATCTCGGCGTTCTTCGTGCCCAACTACCTCGCCACCTTCTGGCCGCTGCTCAAGACGTGGCCCTACAACTCCATCGGCGGCATCCTCGTCATTGCCTTCCTTGTGGCTATCAACATCGTAGGCATCAAGGAGGCTGCGCGGATCAACATCCTCCTCGCCATCCTTGACCTGGGCACGCAGGTCCTGCTCGCGATCGTCGGCCTCTTCGTGTTCCTCTCCCCGAAGATCCTCATCACCCAGATCCACGTTGGTACGGCTCCCACGTGGCATCAGCTGATCTACGGCATCTCCATCGGCACGGTCGCCTACACGGGCATCGAGACCATCTCCAACATGGCCGAGGAGTCCTCCAATCCCGGGCGCGACGTGCCGCGAGCGGTCAAGTACGTACTCGTGGCGGTCCTCGGCGTGTACTTCGCGATCTCGATGGTGGGTCTCTCGGCCATGACCGTGAACAACAACGTGCTGCCGGTCGATCCGCAGACCAGGATGACGGCGCCGGTCCCGGTCCAGCCGGAGCCAGGCAAGCTGGCCGAGACGGGCCCCTACGTCTTCAAGAGCGACCCCAGCCAGAAGGTGTACGTGCGCGTCGACAAGACCGACCTGCACGCGCTCGTCGTCAAGTCCGTCGCCGCGACGGGAGAGATCTTCCAGGAGAATGGGCGCTGGGTGACCAGACTGTGGGGCACCCAGCTTGGCAACGTCTACGAGGCCGATCCGCTGCAGGGCATCGTCCAGAACCTTCCCGCCAAGCTCGACTGGATGAAGATCATCCTCGGCCCCTGGATCGCCATCCTTGCGGCGACGATCCTGGTCATCGGCACCAACGCCGGCATCATCGGCTCATCGCGGCTCGCCTACTCGATGGCCGGTCACAAGCAGCTGCCGCCGATCCTGAGTCGCGTGCACCCGAAGCGCCACACGCCGTACGTGGCCATCGCCTTGTTCGGGGGCATCGCGGCACTGCTTGTCGCGCCCGGTAGCATCGCGGCGCTCGCCGACCTGTACGCCTTCGGTGCCATGATCTCGTTCACGGTGGCACATGTGTGCGTCGTTACGCTGCGCTTCAAGATGCCCGACGTTGAGCGCCCGTGGCGAACGCCGATCAACATCCCCTTCAGGGGCAAGAGCATTCCCGTCCTGGCGGTGCTCGGCGGGCTCGGCACGGCGTCCGTCTGGGTCGTGGTCGTGATGACGCACGCGACGGGCCGCACGGTCGGCATGGCCTGGATGGTCGCGGGCGTCGTCATGTACGTCCTGTACCGCCGCGCCAAGGGCTACTCGCTTACGAAGACCGAGAAGACCGTACCGCTGCCGGCATCGGTGAACGAGGACATCGACTACAACCAGATCCTCGTCCCCATCGTCGGCTCGCGCATCACCGATGAGATGATGGTGCTCGCCTGCCAGCTGGCGACGGAGAAGAAGTCGTCCATCGACGGCCTCTACGTGATCGAGGTGCCGCTCAATCTGCCTCTCGACGCGCGCCTCACCGTGGACCGGCAGAAGGCCGACCGGGTGCTTGCCACGGCGGCTCGCGTTGCCGACGCGTTCAAGGTCAAGTTCACCCCACACGTGATCACCGCGCGGCAGGCCGGGAAGGCCATCGTCGAACAGGCCATCGAGCGCCGTTCCGAAGTCATCATCCTCGGGACCATGCGCAAGCGCCGCATCGGCAACATCGTGTTCGGTCGAACCTCCGACTTCGTCCTCGACCACGCCCCTTGCGAGGTGCTGTTGAATCTCGTCCCCAGGGACTATCCTACCGAGGGTTCGGCGGTCCTCGAGAGCGAACCCCAGGCCTCGGCGCCCAAGCCCCCCGCCTCCGAGGGCGGGCGCCAGGGCCCACCGGCCACCAAGTGAGAGGTGAACCATGCACGTACTGATCGCCGGCTGCGGGCGCGTCGGCTCCGGCCTCGCCCGCGACCTCGTGACCGAGGGGTTCGACGTCACCATCCTCGACGAGAGCGCCGATGCCTTCCATTTGCTGGGCGACGATTTTCCCGGCGAGTTCGTGGTCGGACGGGCGCTCGATTGGGATGTCCTGCGTCGCGCCGGCATCGAGGACGCCGCGGCGTTCGTCGCCTGCACCGACGGCGACAACACCAACATCGTCATCGCGCAGATCGCGCAGAAGAAGTACGGCATCCGCTGCGTGGTGGCGCGCGTCTACGATCCGCTGCGCGCCGAGCTGTTCGCGCAGATCGGCATCAACACGGTGTGCCCGACGCGAGACGTCCGCGTGTCGCTCTTCGACGCCGTACGCTCCTGTCAGCTTCCCTTGCCGAACCAGGAGGGCTGAGCGGTGTTCGTGCTCATCATCGGTGGCGGCAAGGTCGGCCTGAACACCGCGCGTCAGCTCATGCAGCTCGGCCACGAGATCGCCCTCGTCGAGCAGCGCAAGACGCGCTACAATCTCATCGCCGGCTGGCTCGGCGAAGACGCTCTCGTGTTCGGCGACGGTACCGAGATATGGGTGCTCGAGAAGGCCGGCATCGGCCGCGCCGATCTTGTCGTGGCGGTCACCGGCGACGACGAAGACAACATCATCATCTCGCAGGTCGCCAAGCTCAAGTTCGGCGTGCCCAAGGTCGTGGCCCGGGTCAACAACCCGTTCAACCAGCCCACCTTCGACCTGCTCGGCGTCGAGAACACGGTGTGCGCCACCACGGCGATGCTCAACCTCATCATGCACGAGCTGCCCACGCACAAGTTCGTGCATCTCCTTTCCCTGAAGCGCGAGCAGGTGGAGGTCGTCGAGCTCGAAGTCGGCGAGAACTCGCCGTTCGCCCACACCTACGTGCAGGACATCGCTCTCCCCGATGGCGTGGTGCTCGCGGCCATCGTGCGCGCCGGTCACGCCCTGGTGGCCCGCGGCTCCACCGAGATCCTGCCCGGCGACTACGTGCTCTGCCTCCTGCCACCCGGCAAGGAGAAGGAGCTCATCAAGGTCTTTTTGCCCGAAGAAGAGCCCGAGCGCGTGCAGTTCGAGTCCGAGCTCGACACCTCCGAGGGCTGAGGCGAACCCGGGAGCGCGCGAAGGCCGGAGGGGGCCGCCCAGCCCCCGCCGGCCTTCGCCGTTCCGCCGGCGCCCCCGGCAGGCTCCGGCGCCCGGCGCCGGAGCCTGCCGAAGGTTGACCGTCCACAGCCTCGCGGGTAGCATGGAACGCGCTCTTCCGAGAGCCGCGTTCTCTCGGTGGCGAGGTAGCTCAGTTGGTAGAGCACACGACTGAAAATCGTGGTGTCGTCAGTTCAATTCTGACCCTCGCCACCAACATCTGAAGCTCGAACCGGCCAAGAATGCCGGTTTGTTCTTTATCCGTCCTTGAGTTGTCCTACACTTCATCCGATACTTAGGGCCTATCCCGTTAGGTCTGCACGCACGGATGCGCCCGTGGACACGTCGC
>JBAXRL010000163.1:0-6320 GCA_037131205.1 Actinomycetes bacterium
CACGTCAGCCCGAGCTGCCGGTAGGCGACGCTCGCGAACGAGAGCCGGTGCAGCGTGCAGACGCCGTGCGCGACGATCGCCTCGCGGTGCGCGGCCGTGGCGTAGCCCACGTGGCGGTCGAAGCCGTACTGCGGATGGCTGAGGTGCAGGCGCCGCATGAGGCGGTCGCGCGTGACCTTGGCGACCACGGAGGCGGCGGCGATGGCGGCGGAGCGGCCGTCGCCGCCGACGATGGCCCGGTGCGCGCGGGCGCAGCCGGGCAGCGCGAACCCGTCGATCAGCGTGAAGCCGGGCGCCGGGGCGATGCCCTCCGCGGCGCGCGCCAGGGCCGCGAGATTGCAGCGGTGGAGGCCGTCGCGGTCGATGGCGCCCGGCGAGCAGCAGACGATCGCCACCTGGCGGGCGCGGCGCAGGATCTCGTCGTAGAGCGCCGCGCGCCGCGCCTGGGGGACCTTTTTGGAGTCGTCGAGGCGGTCGAGGGCGGCGAAGTCGGCGGCGTCCAGCGCCGCGTAGTCGAAGCACACGGCCGCGGCGACGAGGGGGCCGGCCAGGCACCCGCGGCCGGCCTCGTCGGCGCCGGCCACGGCGGCGCGGCCGGCGAGCTCAAGATCGAAAGCGAAGCGCTCGTTCACGCCCGGCCCGGCGGGGGCTCAGTGCAACCCGCGACGGGGCGCCTCGGCCGGCGGGCCGCTCATCGGCGCCGCGCCGCTCAGTTCGCCCCGCCGATGCGCCCCGGCGGCCAGTACCTGGCGAAGGCGCGCCCCACGAACCGCGCGCGTTTGATGGGCCCGAATTCGCGGCTGTCGCCGCTGTCGGTGCGGTTGTCGCCCATCACGAAGTAGCTGCCCTCGGGCACCTTGAACGGCTTCTGCAGCGACCAGGGTAACCCATTGGAGAACGGTTCGCTGGGCTCCTGGCGGCCGTTGACGCGACGCACGTAGGGCTCGTCGAGGCGCTTGCCGTTGATGGACACGGAGCCGTCGCTGAGGGAGATCTCGTCGCCCGGCAGCCCGATGATGCGCTTGATGAGCACCGGGCCGTCGAAGGGCGGGTGGAAGACCACGATGTCGCCGCGGGCGGGCTGCGAGAAGCGCCAGGAGATGCGGTCGACGAGCACGCGGTCGCCGATGAGCAGCGTGTCTTCCATGGACGCCGAGGGGATGCGGTACGGCTTGACGAGGAACGCCTGGATGAGCAGCGCCACCGCCACGGCGACGACTGCGAGCACGATGTATTCGAGGATGGTGCGGCCCCTGGAGGACGTCCGGCCCTTGCCCCGGCCCTTGCCGTCGCGCCCGCTCCCGCTACCGCTGCCTGTGTCTGCGCCCATGCTCTCCTTCGCCGGTCTCGCGGGAGTGTATCAGAGCCCGTGCAGGCGGGAGAGCGGCCAGTACGTGAAGAAGGCCTCGCCGATGACCTCGCGGCGCGGGGCCGGGCCCCAGTCGCGGCTGTCGTCGCTGACCGTGCGGTTGTCGCCCATCAGAAAGTAGCGCCCGGCCGGCACCTTGTACGGGCGCTCCAGCGACCAGGGCTGCCCGGCGCCGCGGAACGGCTCCGTGGGCTCGGTCTCGCCGTACAGCCGGTGGACGTAGGGTTCGTCGAGGCGGCGTCCATCGATGTACACCGCGCCGCCGTCCACCGAGATCGTCTCGCCGGGCAGCGCCACGACCCTCTTGATGAGGATGCGGCCGACGGCGGCGGAGTCGATCACCACGATGTCGCCGCGTCCCGGCGCGTGCAGGCGGTAGACGACGCGGTTGACCAGCACTCTGTCGCGCGGCACAAGCGTGGCGGCCATCGATTCCGAGGGGATGCGGTACGGCTTGATGAGGAAGGCCTGCACGAGCAGCGCCGCGACGATGGCGCACAGCGCGACCACAAGGTACTCGGCGATGGTGCGCCGTTTCATCGCCGCGTCCGCCGGCTCACAGCGCGGTCCAGCGGCCCAGCGGCCAGTAGACGACGAAGCCTTCGCCGATGATGTCGGCGCGAGGCACAGTGCCCCAGAAGCGGCTGTCGTCGCTGTCGGTGCGGTTGTCGCCCATGACGAAGTACGAGTCGGCCGGTACCGTATAGGGTCGCGCCAGCGACCACGGCTCGCGCATCGTGGAGCCGGCCACCGGCCCGGAGGCCGTCGTGGGGTCGAGGTGGCCCGTGGTGCGATGCACGTAGGGCTCATCGACGGGGCGCCCGTTGACCCAGAGGCGCCCCTCGCGCACCTGCAGCGTGTCGCCGGGCGCCCCGACGATGCGCTTGATGAAGACGACGTTGCGGTCCTCCGGGTAGCGGAACACCATGACGTCGCCGCGGTGCGGCTCGCGCAGACGGTACACGACCCGGTTGACCAGCACGCGGTCGCCGGGTCGCAGGGTGCTCGCCATCGACTCGGAGGGGATGCGGTACGGCTTGATGAGGAAGGCCTGGACCAGCAGAGCGAGCGCGATGGCGACGACGGCGACGATGCCGTAGTCGATGAGCCTGCTGCGTTTCACGGTACCGCCAGCGACCGCGCCCGGGACGGGTGGATCAGCGCTGCTTCTCGCGGATGCGCGCCTGCTTGCCGACCTTCTGCCGGAGGTAGTACAGCTTGGCGCGGCGCACGTCGCCGATCTGCATCACTTCGATGCGCTCGATCTTGGGCGAGTGCACGGGAAACGTGCGCTCGACACCGACGCCGAAGGACTGCTTGCGCACGGTGAACGTTTCGCGCACGCCCTGGCCCTGACGCTTGATGACGGCGCCCTGGAAGACCTGGATGCGGTGGCGGCTGCCCTCGACCACCTTGAAGTGGACCTTGACGTTGTCGCCGGCCTTGAACTGCGGGATGCCCTCGCGCAGTTGCTGGCGTTCGATGTTGTCGATGATGTTCACGGAGCCTCTTTCCGAGCGAAGACCGGCGGACAGTCTAGCAGGAGCGGCGCGGCGGCGCAAAACGCCGGGCGCCGCGCGGCGCCACGAAGCGCTATGTTACCCTTTTCCGACCTGGGATGCGCGCCAGCGGTCCACCGCGCCATGATCGCCGCTGAGCAGCACGTCGGGCACCGTCCAGCCGCGGAACTCCGCCGGGCGCGTGTAGTGCGGGTACTCGGCGCCGCCCTCGAGCACCGTGGAGTGCGACTCGCTGACCACGCTCGCGGGGTTGCTGATCACGCCGGGGAGCTTGCGCGTGACGGCGTCGAGCACGGCCATGGCCGCCACCTCGCCGCCGCTCAGCACGTAGGGACCGATGGAGACCCGGTCGCTCAGCAGATGCGTCACGCGCTCGTCGATGCCCTCGTAGCGGCCGCAGAGCAGCACGAGGTCCTGGCCGGCCAGCTCGGCGGCCAGAGCGTCGTCGAGCTGCCGCCCCTTGGGGGTGAGCTCGACGACGCGGCGCCCGTCCACGACCGCGGCCGCGTCACCCGGGAACACCGCCTCCAGGGCGGCGCAGACGACATCGATGCGCAGCACCATCCCGGCGCCGCCGCCGAAGGGCGCGTCGTCGACCTGCAGATGGCTCAGCGGCGTGTGATCGCGGTAGTTGGTGAGGCGGAACTCATGCCCCAGCTCGACGGCGTTGCGGATGTGTACCTGCGACAGGTACCAGTCGAAGGCCTGCGGGAACAGCGTGAAGACGTCGACCCTCACGGGGCGCCCGCGCCCGGGCGCGACTCCTCGCCCTGGCGCGACTCGGCGCCCGCCGACGCCTCCGCGCCCCGCCGCGGCTCGGCGCCGGGCTCGTCGACGAGGCCATCGACGACGCGCAGCACGCCGGCTTCGGCGTCGATGCTCACGAGCGCGTCGACCAGCGGCAGGAGCAGCGACGCGCCGTCCGGCGCCCGTACCTGAAGGATCTCGTGGGCGGGCGCCTCGAGCACCTCGCTGACCTCGCCGAGGAGGCGCCCGGCGGCCGTCTCGACGCGCAGTCCGATGAGGTCTCCGACCCGGTAGAAGGGCAGCGCGTCGAGCTGCCCGCCGGCGGCCAGCAGCTCCATGCCCTGCAGGGCGATGGCCTGCTCGCGCGTCGCGGCCAGGTCGAGGCGCACGAGAGGGCGCCGATCGGTACCTCCCGCGCGCGTGACCGCGCACGGGACGAGCCGCTCAGCGCCCTCCGGCGCGTGCTCGTCGGGGCGCGCGACGTAGAAGTCCGCGCCCTGTCTGAGGTGTTCGAGCCCGTCGGGCGACAGATTGAGATACAGCTCGCCGCGCAGGCCATGCACCTTGCCGAGGATGCCGCACGCCCACAGCCCTCGCGCGCCGGCGTGCGGCGTCACTTCGTCGCCCCGCACGCCGGTTCAGCTTCGCCGACTAGTCAATGATCTCCACGATGGCGCGTTTACCGTCGCGCACGGCGGAGGCCTTGACGATGGTGCGCAGCGCCCGCGCGATGCGCCCCTGCTTGCCGATCACCTTGCCCACGTCGTCTTTGGCCACCGAGAGCTCCAGCACGACTGTGGAATCGGTCTCCGTAGCTTCCACGTGGACCTCGTCGGGGCTGTCGACGAGCGACCTGGCCAGATACTCCAGCAGGTCCTTCAGCATCCCACTACCCCCCGTTATCTCCACGAAGACCTGCCTACTTGCCGATGCCCTTGATCGCGAGCAGCCTCTTCACCGTCTGCGAGGGCTGGACGCCCTCCGCGAGCCACTTCTGCGCCTTCTCGGCGTCGATCTCGATGAACGAGGGCTCGGTACGCGGGTTGTACCGGCCGATGGTGTCGATGGCGCGACCGTCACGGCGTGCGCGGGAATCCACGACGACGATGCGGTAGATGGGGTTTTTCGCGCTCCCCACCCGGGTCAATCTCATGCGTACTGACAACTACTTCTCACCCCCTCAGGGTACTGACGCAACGAACCGCACATTCTATCCGCTCATGCCCGGCAGGCGAAACCCCTTCATGCGCCCGCTCGAGAACATCTTGAGCATCTTCTGCATCTCGCGGTACTGCTTGAGCAGCTGGTTGACGTCCTGGATGGACGTGCCGCTGCCGCCGGCGATGCGCCGCCGGCGACTCCCGTCGATGAGATCGGGGCGGCGCCGCTCCTGCGGCGTCATCGAGAAGATCATCGCCTCGATGCGGTCGAGCTGGCGGTCGTCGACCTGGACGTTCTTGAGATCCTTCATGCCGGGCACGCCGGGGAGCATGCTGAGGATGCTCGACAGCGAGCCCATCTTGCGCACCTGCTTGAGCTGGCCGAGGAAGTCCTCGAAGGTGAACTCGGCGCGGCGGAGCTTGGCCTCCATCTCCGCCGCCTGCTTCTCGTCGACGGCCTCCCCGGCCTTCTCGATGAGCGACAGCACGTCGCCCATGCCGAGGATGCGGCTGGCCATGCGGTCGGGATGAAAGACGTCGAAGTCGCCGAGCTTCTCGCCGGTGCTGACGAACTTGATGGGCTTGCCGGTCACGGCGCGCACGCTCAGCGCGGCGCCGCCGCGGGCGTCGCCGTCGAGCTTGGTGAGCACGACGCCGTCGAGGTCGACGTGCTTGCGGAACTCGTCGGCGGCGTTGACGGCGTCCTGGCCGGTCATGGCGTCGATGACGAGCAGCACGTTGTGCGGCTTCACGGCGTCGCGGATGCGCACCAGCTCGCCCATGAGCTCCTCGTCGATGTGCAGGCGGCCGGCCGTGTCGACGATCGCCACGTCGCCGTGCTCGCGCGCGTACTTGACCCCGTCGCGGGCGATGTCGACGGGGTCGACGTCGGCGCCGGGCGCGTACACGGGCACGTTGATCTGCGCGCCCAGCGTCTGTAGCTGGTCGATGGCCGCGGGACGATAGACGTCGGCGGCGATGAGCACCGGCGACTTGCCGTCCTTCTTGAGCAGCTTGGCGAGCTTGGCACAGGTGGTCGTCTTGCCCGAGCCTTGCAGGCCGGCGAGGAGGATCACGGTGGGCGGATGGCCGCTGAAGGCGAGCCTGGAGTCGCCGCTGCCCATGAGCACGACGAGCTCCTCGTTGACGATCTTCACGACCTGCTGCGCCGGCGTGAGGCTCTCCATGACCTCGGCGCCCAGGGCGCGCTCCTTGATGTGGGCGACGAGCTCGCGCACCACCTTGAAGTTGACGTCGGCCTCGAGCAGCGCCAGGCGGATCTCGCGCATGGCGGCGTCGATGTCCTCGGCGGTGAGCTTGCCGTGGCCCTTGAGACTCTGCATGACGCCTTGCAGGCGGTCGGTGAGCGCGTCGAACATGGATGATCCTCGGGGGTCGGTCGCGAAGCGTCCATGGTAGCACGAGGGGGGCATTGACGCCGCCGGGGCGGGCCGGCGAGGGCGCTACGGGGGCGGCAAGGCGCTCAGGGGCGCCGTGACAACATAGCCCTTCCGGGCAAGTCAC
>JBAXRL010000164.1:0-6315 GCA_037131205.1 Actinomycetes bacterium
CTTCTACCACTCGCTCTACATGAGCCAGTTCAAAGGCAAGGCGCCGGCCGGCGCGAACGGCTGACGTCCGCGCGCCGCTCGAACGTCAGCCGCACGGCCTCCGCAAGGGTCGAAGGCCGTGCGGTCCGGCCGGCGCGGAGAGTCGATGTCCGCGCGCCGCGCGGGTTCAGGACGTCCGGACTAGCGATCGAGTCCTGGTGAGCGGCTCGGCGCCGGCTTGCCACTCGGCGCGGGACGCTCCGCAAGACGGCCGGTGACGTACTTGTGGAGCACGCTCGCGATCAGCGTCTGGTATGGGACGCCCTCCTCGAGCGCCCTGACCTGGATGTCGCTGAGGTCGCCAGACGACAAACGGAGGTTCACCCGCCGGTCCTTGACGGCAGTCGCACGAGCCGCCGCCTTGAACCTGGTAAGCTCAGCCCTGGTGGCGACCGAGCTCAGCGTCCCCTTGTCGAACGCGGCAAGCACTTCCTCTTCGCAGGCATCAAGCTTCGGCATCGAGCTCACCCTCTCGCAGATAGTCCCGCGTCGCTTTGCGACTGGGGATGATGGTCTTGAGTCACACCTCGAACCACGGGAGCCTCAGGCCGGGGCGCAGCGGATCGTCGGCATCGAAGAAGCCCCCGATCCACAAGTCGCCGAGCTGGGCGCCCTCCTTGAGAAGGGCGCGGATGCTCGGCATCGCCGACGTCCTCCACGCCTGGGTGTGCCCCAGGTCATCACGGTACAAGACCCACGTCTCTTCACTGCGAAGTCCGTTCAGGAAGAAGGGCGAGTCGGTCGTGACAAGGAGTTGCGCGCGGTCCGCGGCATCCCAGCACACCTCCGTGAATACCGGGAGGAGTCGCTGGTGCAGTTCGTTCTCGGGCTCCTCGATGCCGATGAGCTGGGGCAGCGAGGGGTCGTACAGAGCCGTGAGGTAGGCGAGCGTCTTCAGTGTCGCGTCCGAGGTGAAGCGCGCAAGTACCGGCTCAACGAAGGGAGCATCCTTGAGCTCCAGCATCAGGCGCCTGTCCGCAAGCACGCTCGCATCGACTGGCTCCAGCCGCGGGGTGCGCGCGGCGAGCGCCTCGGTGATCCGAGACAAGCGGTCGGGGTGCTGCTCCTTCAAGTACTGCAGCACCTTGGGCAGGTTGTCTCCAGACAGCGACAAGCGCTCTTGCGCCTCGGCTTCAGGAGCCCTTCGAGTGCTATCGGCAGTCAGGTACGACAGGGACCAGTCGGTGACGAAGCGCCGCAGTGCGGCCGCCCTCGGGTTCTTCGCAAGCCGACCCAGAGTGCCGACCGCCAGGAGGTCGCGCGACTCCAGCGTCTCGGGAGTCCGCGCATCGTCCTCACCGGGCAGCTCACCGGATGTGACCTCACCCTGACCGGAGTGGAAGTCGAGGAACTTGAAGGGCGTGCCGCGGCCCCTGCGATTCCAGCGCATCCATTCCTCCTCGACGAACGGACCGCCGCGATCTTCGTTGACCACAAGCTGATAGGTGATCAAAGGCGCGGTCCGCCCGAGGATGGGCGGCTCCCGGTACTTGATCTGGATGACGATCGGGCCGGCAGAGCCACGGGTCCGCAGCTCCCTGAAGCGCCCTCGCTTGTCCCAGGCTTCGCGCAGGCCGACGGTGAAGCATTCGGACAAGAAGGCGAACACGTCGACCAGTGTCGACTTGCCACTGCCGTTGGGACCCACGAACACGATCAGAGGTGTGAGCTCCCTGAGCTCGAGGCTGTTGAGGCCGCGGTAGTTCTTGACCCTCAACCATGTGACGACCGGCGTCGTGCGATCACCCGGTAGGCCCATCTCGTCTCCTCTTCCCTCGTTCGCAGCCGTCGTGGCGGTCGGTGCCTCCGGTCGAAACGCAGGTGGCGCCGACCGCCGGCCGTGTCCAGTCTACTCGCCACGGTCGGAAACCGCCGTGGAGATCTGCCGCCGCGCGCCCAGCCGGCAGGGCCGATGCGAGAGACTCCCGCCATAGGAGGGGCGAACTGACATGGGTCGCGGCTCTCAGCGCCTGCGGTTCCAGACGGTCAGAACCCGTTCCGACCGGCCAGCCGCCGGCCGCGCGCGGATTCCGGCGAATTCGGCCGCTCTTCGGGCGCCTTGGCGGCGTTCTTTGCCGGTGTCGAAGCTCTTGACCTGCAGGACGTTCGCCGTACTCCGCCGCATACGAGTGCGTCGCGAGGCACGAAGGAGGTGATGTCGCATGGCTGCCGGCAGACCGTGAAGAAGCCCGGCAAGAAAGGCTGAGCCGGCCACGTCCACGCGTACAAGACGATCGGTGCATAGAAGACGAAGCTCACAGCGATCGGGAAGTCGCCGTACGCCCCAGCATGGGGCAAGCCCATCACCCCGACATCCACGATGACTCACTCACCCTTCTCCACGACGATGACGACCTTGCCTCGAGCGTGGCCCTGGTCCAGATACCGAAAGGCCTCAGCGGTCTCTCTCAGCGGATACGTTCGGTCGATGACAGGAGCGACCCGTCCGGCCTCGACCAGCTCCTTCAGAGCGATCAAGTCGTCCTGATTCGGTGTCGAGACGAACGGGCGTGCCTGCCGGCGCACGAACAGCGACAGCAGGAACGCTTTGAGGACGTAGCCCATGCCGGCATGCCCACTGCTGGGCAGGAGAGTCCCCCCGGGCTCGAGCACGCGCCTGTACTCGGCGAACGAGTGGCTCGCCACGTTGTCGAGGATCAGATCGTAGCGCGGCTCGCCCCGCGTGAAGGCCTCCCTGGTGTAGTCGATGACATGGTCCGCTCCGAGCGATCGGACCGTGTCCACGTGCCCCGTGCTGCACACGCCGGTCACTTCCGCGCCGAGGATCCTGGCGATCTGCGCCGCGAAGGTTCCCACGCCCCCCGACGCACCGTTGATCAGGACCTTCTGCCCGGGCTGCACCTTGCCGTGATCGCGAAGCGCCTGCAGAGCGGTCAGGGCCGACGTGGGCACGGCCGCGGCCTGCTCGAACGTCAGGTTGTGCGGCTTGCGAACGAGCTTGTCCTCTGCGGCGCACGTGTAGTCGGCGCACGCGCGGCTGCCCTCGCCGAACACCTCATCGCCCGGCTTGAAGCGCGTCACGTTCTTGCCGACCGCCTCGACGCGCCCCGCCAGATCGGCCCCCACGACGTAGTCCTTCTTCGGCTTGGGGAACCCGACGAGCATCCGTATGGGGAAGGGCACGCCCCTCATGCCGAAGTAGTCTCCGGCGGCAAGGGAGGCCGCCAGCACGCGGACGAGCGCCTCACCGTCCCCCGGCGCGGGCCTCTCGATCTCCCTGAGCTCCATCACGTCCGCCGAGCCGTAGCCGACCTGGACGACTGCCTTCATGGTGTTCCCCCGATGCCGTTCAAGCCCGCTCTCACCGAACGTGTCATGCGCCGCGGCGGTGCCAGGTCAATCCGCACCCGCGATGGTTTCCCGGCAGAAGCGCAGGTTCCCTTGGGCGAGCTCGTTCGAGGGGTCCAGGGCGACCGCGCGTTCCAGGACCTCGCACGCCTCCTGGCAGCGCCCGGCTTCGAACAGCGCCCATCCGAGGTCGCTCGCGCAGGTCGCGTCCTCAGGCTTGAGCCGGACCGCCCGTTCGCCTGCCGAGACGGCCTCGTCGAAGAGGCCCAGGTGACCGGCGCAGCAGCCGACGCCCAGGTGAAGCTCGGCTTCCTCTGGAAACCGATCCGCCGCGGCCCTGTAGAGATCGAGGCCGTCCGCATACTCACGGATTTGGATCAGAAACGCGCCCGCTTCGTCGATCACCTCAGCCAGGTCGTCCGTATCGTCGGGCAGTGACAGCAAAGACATGAACAAACGCTTGCCGTCGGCGCGCCTCCCGCGCTGGTACTCGACCGAGCCGAGACTCAGTATGGCGGGCGCGTAGTCCGGCTTGATCTGCAACGACTGCTCGATGGCTTCGATCGAACCAGCGACATCGCCGAAAGCCAGGCGCACCATACTGTCGGCATAGGCAGCTTCCGCCGCGAACCGATCCCAAGCGGAAACGTTGGCCGCCTCCGGTTCCCGCTTTCTTCTCGTCATGCGCTGGAGTCTCCCTCTTCCAGCGCCCCACGTCCAGCCACCAGCTCGCCTCCGGCGACAGTACGAAGTGCGTATGACGCACGCACTCCGCGCATGACCTGTGCGTCGTGCGCTCCCAGTCTGTCTGAGCGCTTCGGCGCATCAGGTTGATGCGCTTGTTCTGTGAGTTTCGACTACAGCGGGGGCCGGATTCGTACCAGCCCCGGAGACACTACTGTGAACGCCCCCGTCATCTCGTCGCCGTGCTCGCCGATCACCCGCGCGACGGCGTCCGCCTTGCTCGCCGAGAGCGACCCCGGCAGGCGCACGAGCAGCACGCCGAACGCGGCGCGCCGCAGACGGAACACGAGCTCGCCGAAGTCCTTGTCCGCAGTCAGCAGGACGCGCTCATCGGCGTTGGCGAGCTCGAGCACGGTATCATCTGTGATGCCGGGCGAGAGCTCGGCGACGTAGACGACGTCGTGCCCGTCGGACCGCAGGCGAGCGACGATGGCCGCATCGACACCCTCGTCGGCGAGGAGCCTCACGCCACCGACTTGGAAACCGGATAGGCAACGTCGGCGCGCAGAACCTCGGCGCCGAAGCGCACGGCAGCGAGAGCTCCCTCGCGTGTCAGCCGCGGATGCGCTTCGAGGAGCTGCTCGATAGTCTGACCGGCGCCGAGCTCCTCGAGGACGGACTCGACCGTTATGCGTGTGCCCTCGACGACCGGCTTGCCCATCATCACGTCAGGGTCAGATCGGATTCCTTGCGTGGCCACCTGCGAACACCTCCTTGCCTCACTGCAACGATACCACCAGACGCCCGGTGCGCACCGCACGGGTTGGATCTCACAGAACGTGTCAGGCATCAGCTGCGAGCAAAGCGAGTCTGCTGGATGCCTTTGTCAGTCAGTGCCTCCTGCGCACACGGACGCGCGTGGAGACTCAACCCGAGTGCACGGACCACCTTCATGACGGTACCGAGCTCGGGATTGCCATTCGCGGAGAGCGCCTTGTAGAGCGATTCGCGCCCCAGCCCGGCATCGCGGGCGACCTGCGTCATGCCTTTCGCGCGAGCGATGTCGCCAAGGGCCGCCGCGACGACGCGCGGATCGTCCTCTTCGAGTGCGGCCTCCAGACAGGCGACCATGTCGTCCTCGGTCTTGAGATAGTCAGCCGCGTCAAACGGCTTCGTCGTGGTCTTGGCCATACCGATCGCCTCCTTCACAGTCCCGCGGCAAGCGCCCTGGCTTTCGCGATGTCGCTGTCCTGCGTGGACTTGTCGCCGCCGATGAGCAGGATGACGACGCGCTCACCGGCGTGCGTGTAATGCACGCGACAGCCTGGTCCGTAGGAAATCCGCATCTCGCTTACGCCGTCACCCACGGACTCGACGTCGCCCGGATTGCCCAACGACAGCCGGACGATCCGAGTCAGAATCCGAGCGCGCTTCGCCGTCGCGGAGCTTCGCGAGCCACTTGTCGAGCTCGGGTGTTCTACGGACTTCTGTCACCCAGGAATCGTATACCACAGGATACAGCCCGTCAAACCTGGCGAGCATCTGACCAACGCACCGCGTTGAGCTGCGAGCGCTCACGCCTCGTCCTTGCGCTGAGCTTCTGCGAGCCTGCTCGAACGCCTTGTTAGCGGTCACTCCCCCACGCGCTCCTCCCACCGGCGCGGATCGCGGCGTGCGTGGATGCAGGCGACGACGCTGATGAGCTCAGCGGTGGGGACGAAGTAGATGCCGTAGGGGAAACGCCTGAGCAATGCCCGGCGGCGGCGATGTCTACCTCGGCGGCCGGTCGGACGACGAGGCGCGCTATCATCCGGCCTGAGCCAGCCGCTTCTCGATACGGGCGCGTACGACGTCCCAGGACTCGCCCGCGCCGGGATCCCGTTCGAAGTCGGCAAGACGGCGATCAAGCTCGGCCGTGTGCGCGGCGGTGAGCTCCAGATCGCCGCTGTCGGCCGCGACACTGTCCCAGAGGTCTTCGGCGAGCTGAAGGCGCTCGGCGACGGACAGCCTGCTGATGTTGAGGTCGGTGATCTGCATGTGTTCGGTCTGCCCTCTGCCGTCCGCATGCGCAACACTGGCGGGGTGGACAACCACGGCTCGCGCATGTGTACCGCTGACAAGGATCATGCAGTCTGCGTAAGACCCTACGTGCAGACTGCTCCTTTCTGTGTAAGACGCTACCACCGAAATCGGAGGGAGGCCGGAAGAACCTGCACCGCGGGGCTCTTTCGCTCCCGTGCCGGACCGCGGGCGGGCGGCGATCGCAGTCCATGTAAGCCGCCT
>JBAXRL010000165.1:0-6305 GCA_037131205.1 Actinomycetes bacterium
GGGACGGATTGGGCTTCGACATCCGCTCGTTCGAGTGTGAGGGAGCAGAGCGGCTGATCGAGGTCAAGACCACAGGCTTCGGGAGGCAGACGCCGTTCTTCGTGAGCCGCAACGAGCTTCGCGTGTCACAAGTCCAGGACGCCGCGTATCACCTGTACCGCGTCTTCACCTACCGTGCCGACCCTCGCCTCTTCGTCCTGGACGGCGCCTTGAATCGAGCATGCAAGCTATCGCCGACGCAGTACCTGGCGCGAATCGGATGACATTCCCGACGAGCGGTCCGCGGATCGACTGGGCTCGACGCCGGGCCGCCTTTCCGAGCGCGTGACGATCTCGTTGAGGGGCGGCGAGCTGAAACAAGCTGAAGGCCTTGAGGATTCGTTCGGAGTTCTACCGAGTGTTCGCTCTCGCCCCTTGAGGTGCTCTCGATGAATGATGCCCTCCCCGATGCTGATGGCACCGGTGACCATGAGTATCCCCGCCAATGCCATCCTCATGATGGCGAATGCCAGCCACTTGCACGTCTCTCCGATGAGCAGCAGGCCAGCCTGCGACGCTGAACGCCGCGAAGACCAGCAGCCAGGCCTGGTCGTGGTGCTCGGCAAGGAAGTCGATCATCCAACACGTCCCTTCGCGATGACGCGGAGCAGATCGGCCGGGCCTACTTCCCAGAAGGCGCAGCCGCAGTCCAGGCACTCGCGGATCTCGTCGTCCGGCAGATGGTCGTCGTCCAGCACGATCTCCGGGAAGCCGTAGTCTTCATGCCATCCGAGGGCGGTCTGGCCGCTGCCGCAGCAGGGGCAGACCCAGGGGTCAGTCACAGTTTGCGAGGACAAGGTCACCTCCACAGTCGGTGATGTGACCGGCGACGTTGCGTCGGGCGATCTCGGTGCTGATCTCACGGGCGCAACCATGCCAGTCCAGGAGCACGAAGGCCCGGCAGAGGTCCCAGATCTGGCTGCCAATGATCACCTTTCCTTTGGACAGGGATCGCTCGATAGCATTCTGGATGGTTCGCCTGATCACGATAACCCCCTCACTTGTGATAATTCGGTGATTGCGTTCCCCATCATCTTGACTCCTTGGGGAGGGCATGTGGAGGGCAAGCTCGGGATGGTGCGTGGCCGGCCCATCGCCGCCGCATCGGCGGGCATGGCATCCGTCAAGCTCACAGGAGGCCGACGCTCACTGGCCGTCTGCAGAAGTGAGCCTCGTGGCGCGCCCGTCAGTCCTCCCGGGTGGGGTGCATCTGCATGAGTTCGATCCGCCTCTCGGGGTGCTGCACCATCTCCGCGTCCTTGAGGGTCGCTAGCCAAGAGGCTACACGGAGCACCGGTCGGAAGGGGATGGTCATGTTCGACGAACAAGGGCCCGGGGCTGAGCACGCCCGCGCGCGCCTCTCGCGGCTGGCCCCGTCCACCTGCCGCAAGCGTGTGCCCGGCGGCCTGCGCCTTACTTGGCCTTGGGTCTGACGAATCTGGTACGCGAGCGGAGGATGTGGTGGCTGGCGAAGAGTCATGCAGGCTCTGGCCGCGTTCCTGCGGCATCGCATCGCCGCGAAGGAACACGCGGTCCCCATCGATCTGGGCCACACCAGCGCGGATCTCGTCAGGCTCAAGGATGCCTGCGGTCACTTCCAGGACAGGAGCGCCGAGAGCGGCAAGAGGGCACAGGCTCTGGTGGCCGCGGCCTTCGATCTGGTGTTCGACGACGTCCGCACCGCGAGGGTCTTCGACCCCTCCCGCAAGCTGCCCGGCGACGTGCAGGCGTTCCACAAGCTGGAGCCGGTCGTCGCCGTCGAGGTGAGGGCCAAGCCGGTCACGTACTCGGATGCCATGCACTTCGTGCGATCCGTGGCCGCCGCCTCCTGGTCTTTGAAGGGCTCGCCGCGGGCGGCCTTGACATTGTTCAGGAGCTCGTTGAGAAGAGCGGCGCCAAGACCTTCACAGACATCATTCGCGACCTTGTGTTCGAGGCCGAGTCTTCGGACCGCCCTACTGCTGCCACGGACTTGAGCGCAATAGTAGCCGGGCCTGCCTCCTGGAGAGTAGTCACACGTAACCCAGTGGGGCGTAGTGAACCGCGGGCGAGGGCACTCGCGTTGGCCATTCACCTCCGCCGCGTGGCTCGACCGCGTTTCTCACTGGGAAGTAGCCTGCCCAGGGAGACCGGTGGCCATGGCGAACTCGATCCTTTCCAGCCACTCCGGTCCGTGCGCGCAACCCGCACGGTCCATCAAGCAGGCCTCAAGAATCTCCAACAGCTTCCCAGGAGAGAGATTCGTTCCGTGCGACTCAACCAGGAGCATGAACTGCTTGAGGGTGAGCGGCACGATATCGACGGGAACGAAGCCTTCTTCCTCCGGGCTCCAGAGTGCCTGGTTGAAGAACTGATTGGCTGTGTTGAAGCCGATCTTCGGCGCTAGAAAGAGGCCCAAGGTCCGCATCGGCGCGTGCTTCTCCATCTCGTCGAAAACGTGTCGAGGGACAGGCTCTGCCTCCGCGCTCCACTGGTTGTCGCCCGTCCGAAGTGTCACCTCGACAACCAAGACGTGGCGGTCGTAGCGGAACACCAGGTCGGCGACTCCGCCCCGGGCTGTGTTGGTCGGGTTGACGTCGGAATCCACTGGGAAGTTGCGGGTCTCTGCGACGGGGCACGCGATGGCGTTGGTGGCAAGCAGGGCTCTCCACACAGCCCACTCGAGCATGGCCGGCCGGTAGGTGCCATACGCGTTCCCGTCGATCACTTCCCCAAGCACCTCGAGAATGTCGGGCAAACACCGGGCTTGGCGGCGATAGAAGAGCTCCTCTCGCAGGTGTGCCACGTCGACGGCAGCTGACGCGCGCGCCAACTTGAGCTCGGGAAGCGGCAACGAGGGCCTCGAGGTTTCCGGCTGAGGTACCGCGCCTATCTGCTTGGCGAGGCTTGTACTCTGTGCCAAGAGGCGTTCGAGATCCTCACTCAGGAAGGCCGGATCATCGACGGGCAATCGGGGTTCGTCAGCATTCCAGAACCAGTCGCCAAACCCCTCCGCTTCCGCGTGACTGATCTCGCCGGCGCCGATCGCCGAGGCCAGGTTCTGCGCGTCCTCGGCTATCACGAGCTTGGAACCCCTCATTGTGAATAGGCCGGACATCCTACAGTAGCGGATGGTCGTGTCGGCATAGTCGCTGAATGTGCGTGCCCGACTGCTCAAGCGGTTCTCGGCGACGACCTCGACGAGCGCGTTCCATTCGGCCCCCTCCGCGATAAGGGTTCTGAGGCGATTCAGGGCTCTCCTCGAAGCGCGCGTCTCCGAGCCCTTGCCACCGGCGCACACCGCTTTGAGCCGGCTCACGCAGTCTGCGCTCTCCAAGAAGGGTCGGTAGTCGGCCACCGATGCGCAGATGTCCCGCAGATCCTCGCAGCGGGCATCAATCTCCTCTGCGTAGAGCTCGGCGGCGATACTCTTCGCGCAGGTGGCGAAGTACCTCCGCCGCGCAACGGACCCCCGGAGGTCAAGAATCGCGGCCCGGTAGGCCGCGCACTTTGCGGCGGCGCCGTCCACTTCGGAGTCCCTGATCGTGGTTACCAGGAACAATGCGATCTCATCTCGAGTTGGCCCCTCCAGGCGGAGCTCCTGCAGCGCAAGCACAACGCGCAGCACGAAGTGAAATGGATGAATATCGAAGCCGGCATACTGGCCTCGCCGAGAGGCCTCGAGCGGGGGCGGGAGCTCGATCTTCATCAATTGCCTGAGCCAGGTTTCCGTGGTGAGCGGCTCGCCCATCAGGAATCGATTGCCGGCGTCTGTGATTCTGAGCGGCGGCTGACTCTTGAGCGCGATCGCCAGACCCATCTGGTTTGCGGCTGAAGCCCACTTGCGCCCGGATACGGCCTGATCACGCTCTATCATATCGCCGGTAAGCACAGCGTAGGCCAGCAGAGAGCGATAGAAAGCCAGCTGAGCATCCTCATCGAACGTCTGGCCCTCGAGCTCCTTGAGGACGCGAAGGCCCGCCGCGATACGTTCCGGGCTGCGAACTGTGGTATTGCCCAGATTCCAGGTCTTCACGTAGCTATGAACAGGTACTCGGTCACGCGATTTCGGCGATTGCCGACCTTGTGGGCATGCGTCCCGAAGGTGTAGGTGTGCGAGATGTCGACCACTTCCACAGCATCGCAGTATCGTTTCAAGATGGCCACCATCTCTTCCCGAGTCGGAAGGCAGTTGGACGAGTATGACACCACGAAGGTTGCGCCCCGATACTTGGCAAACAGCCGGTCAAACGCGTCGTACACAGAGGTCCGGCGCTGGAACGGGGTCTCTCTGCGCACGATCTTCTTGGTCTTCGTGTGTTGCTGTATCTCAACATCCTCCCAGTACGAGACGAGACCCTCGATGAAGTGGTAGCGCCTTGTGTATTCATTGTCCGAGTGCGGTGTGAAGTAGGGCGGGTCAACGTACACCAGGTCGAAGGCCTGAAAAGGCAAGTCGAAGACATCCGAATGGTATGCGCTGCATGCTCGGTCGTTGTCGAAGACTGCGTTGTTCCAAAGGCCGGCAGCATCAAGAAAGTGGTCGCGCAGGCTTGTGCGTAGATCCTTGCGCCCGTCGTCGTATCTCTGCCCTGTATAGGTGAACACACCTCGTGCGCGCCGCTTCAGGCAAGCACGAGTTGCGGCAGAGAGAGCCAGAGACCGCTTGAGGGAATTCCTCAGGCCGAGCGTGTTGGCCCACAGCTCATCAAGAAATCGATTGTCGTCGTCGCTGAAGTAGAGGCCCCGGAACGTCCTGCTGATGAAATCGTCCGCGTTCGGATTCCGTGACACGAGCATGGCCAGATCGTCACTTGTCAGTATCTCGGTGGAGTTCGCGACGGACGCGTTCACCCAGTGATAGGAGAACGCCAGCATGTCGCCTGCGGTCACCGAGAGGCCCAGGCGTTTCAGAAGATATGCGACGCACCCGGAACCCGCGAACGGGTCGAGCGCTGACTGTGCCCCCAGCTCCGAAACGACGTCCGCGATGATCGGCAGCAGTCGTCGTTTGGAGCCCATGAAACGTGTCTCCGGGAAGCGCTCCAATGCTTCCGTCAAGGCGTTGGCAGCCGGAAGCAGGGACGCCGGTCTAGTCATGCGCCGGGCGATAGTTGGTGATGATGAGCTCCGCGACCGGGCCTCGTCGGCTGCCGACGCAGTTGATGCTCCTCGGGGCGCTGATGGTTGTGATTTCCCAGCCAGAATAGAGGCGTCGGACAAGCGGCATGTCGGAGTTGGACAGAAGCACTTGGCAGCCTCGGCCATCCAGCTCATGGGCGAGGTCCGCCAGGTCTTGGTGATCTGCCATGCCGAAGCAGCCCGCGTGGTAGCGGTCGAAGTCGGCGTAGCCGCCTGCGGGCACGTATGGAGGATCGAAGTAGACGAGGTCGCCAGAACGGCAGTCTGTCACTGCCTCTCGGAAACCCGTCGCTGACAGATGGCATCCCTGAAGGGCGCGGCTGGCAGCACGAATCTCCGGCGCGGGGACGAGCCGCGGATTCGCGTAGCGCCCCATGGGAGTGTTGAACTCGCCGCGAC
Source organism: Actinomycetes bacterium (assembly GCA_037131205.1). GTDB lineage: Bacteria > Actinomycetota > Thermoleophilia > UBA2241 > UBA2241 > CAIXSE01. The sequence goes on from JBAXRL010000165.1 coordinate 5,560, forward strand.
GATTGACGCGCCACAGCCCGTTGAAGCAAGTCCGATTGAGGTAAACGAACCTGGAGGCTCGCTCTACGTCCGTGAGCACGTCGGGATTCACTGCACGAACCCACTGGTAGTGTTCTTGAGAATAGACGTGCGTGCCCAAATGCGCGATAAGCTGCTCGGGCTTGTCGCGCACGACTGCGAAACAGCAAGTTAGTTCCACGTTCACGTCGCTGAGGCACGAGTCTGGTTGAGGCATGGAGAAGTAGAGTGCGCCGCCACCGAGGAACGGTTCGTAGTAGCGACTCCATGTCGCGGGCAGACAGCGATGGAGCTCCGCCAAGAGGCGCCTTTTGCCTCCAGCCCATTTCAAGAAGGGCTTCGTGGCGGCGGGGAGGTCTTCGCGGTCACTTCGCGCAGCAGCGCTTGCTTCCATGGAACCTGCTGCGCTCCTTCCATATCGCGACCCTGTCGGATGAGGGTTCGCATGTTGCTGCGGCACGGGAGTCTAGAACACCGCTCGGACGTCATTCCGGTTCTGTTCTCAGTTTAGCCCAGCAGGAAAGGGAACACACGGCGCGGCATCTCAACGATGGGTGCATGATCGACGATCCTAATTTGATCGTGGCATAATCCTCCTGACGGCCGTCACTCGCGCCCCACGGAGATCCCCATGCCCGAGCCCTTCGCCCTCACCTGCGATTCCTGCGGCGAGCCCATGCTCCCCAACCTGAGCCAGGCGGACGCGGACGGCTGCCTGTGGATCTGCA
>JBAXRL010000166.1:0-6276 GCA_037131205.1 Actinomycetes bacterium
GAATTCCGGCGAATCCTTATCTTCCCCCCGGCAAGCGAGCCTGCGAACGGCCGTACGCGACCCGACAGTTAAGGAATCCTTGTCTTCCCTTTTCGTACTACCCCGCGCCGCGCACGCCGGCGCGGCCGCCGGTCGCGCCCGCCCGCCGGTCGCCCGCTGGCCGCCGGTCGCGCCCGCCCGCCGGCCGGCCTCGGGTCGATTGCCCGCGCGCGTCGTCTTGCGCTTCGACCGGCGCATCTCCGGCAGCCGCGGCATGGTCTTTTGTCTCATGCGGAAGGCCGTGGTCGCCGCCCCCGGCATAGTCTCTGTTCGACCGTCTTCCGTTGGCGATCCCGTTGGATGTACTTCCAACGGTGTCGTTGGAAGTACCCTCAACGGATTCGGCCGTCTTCGACCACGCGCCCGCCGCGTCTGGGCGGCATGTCGCCATTCGGTGTGTCAAGAAGCCCCCCTCTGTTGAAGGGAAGACGGCTCTTCCTGCGATGCGCCGCCTGCTGAGCGGCGCGCACGGATGCGCCGCCTGCTGAGCGGCGCGCACGGATGCGCCGCGTCCCCGCCGCCTCCGCCGCCGGCCTCCAGTGCTCGGCCGGCAACCCCCGCGCCCGGCGCGTGGCGCCCCGTCCGCGCGCCCGCCGCCCGCCCGCCGGGCGGACGCGTGCGCCGCGCGCGTCAGGGCAGTGGCCTCTGCGCCCGCGACGAGAGCTCCAGAGAGGTGCGATACCCGGCCCGGCGCGCGAGGGCCACGGCGTCGTCCCACTGCCATCCCACCTGGTCGACGGCGTGGGCATCCGAGCCGAAGACGAGGGGGATGCCCAGTCGCCGCGCCCGCTCCAGCAGGCCGGGCGCCGGGTACATCCGCCCGGCCGGGTCGAACGTGCCCGTGGTATTGACCTCGATGGCGACGCCGCCCGCGGCCATCGCGGCGAGCGCCTCGTCCTCGGCCGCCGAGATGTCGACCGTCGTGCGGCGCCCCCATAGCATGACGTAGTCGAGATGCGCGAGGACGTCGAAGAGTCCGCACGCCGCGGCGCGGCTCACGAGCGCGTAGTAGCGCCGGTACAGCGCCGCGGCGTCGTCCCAGCGCGGGTCGCCGCGGTTCGCCGGCTCGTCGAAGGAGAAGCCGTCGATGTAGTGCAGGCCGCCGATGACGTAGTCGAAGGGGTAGGCGCCGAGCAGCCCGGCGAGCTCGTCCTCGGCGCCCGGCACGTAGTCGGCCTCGACGCCCAGCAGCACGGTGATCCCGGGGTAGCGCGCGGCGGCGTCGCGCACCGCGCCGACATACTCGTCCAGGCGGTCGTGGGCGATGCTCCAGTCGCCCTCGGCCCCCAGGACCGCAGGCGTGAGGTGGTCGCTGATGCCGATCGCCGGCAAGCCCAGCCCGAGCGCCCGTTCCACGCACTGGGCCGGTTCGCCCTCGCCGTCGGAGAAGCGCGTGTGAACATGGTAGTCGCCGGGCGGCGGCGCGGACACGGCTACTTGCGCGGCGCGCTGCCGCCGGCGCGCCACACGAGGTACTCGTGCACGAAGCCGTCGAGGTCGCCGTCGAGCACGCCCTGGGGGTTGCCGACCTCGTAGCCGGTGCGCATGTCCTTGACCATCTGGTACGGCTGCAGCACGTAGCTGCGGATCTGGCTGCCGAAGTCGACGTTGAGCACCTCGCCGCGCTCGCGAGCGAGCTCTTCGGCGAGGTGGCGCTCCTCGAGCTCGACCAGCTTGGACTTGAGCATGTGCATGGCGACCGTCTTGTTCTGCAGCTGCGAGCGCTCGTTCTGGCACTGCACCACGATGTTGGTGGGCAGGTGCGTGATGCGGATCGCGGAGCTGGTCTTGTTGACGTGCTGCCCGCCGGCGCCGCTGGAGCGGTAGGTGTCGATGCGCAGGTCGTCGTCGTTGATCTCGACCTCGACGTCGTCGCTCACCAGCGGCGAGGCGTCGACGGACACAAAGCTCGTATGGCGGCGGTTGGCCGAGTCGAAGGGGCTCATGCGCACCAGGCGGTGCACGCCCCGCTCCGCCTGCAGCAGCCCGTAGACGTTCTCGCCCTCGACGGTGAGCGTGGCGCTCTTGAGCCCGGCTTCGTCGCCTTCCTGCGAGTCGTTGATCTCGACCTTGAAGCCGCGGCGCTCGAACCAGCGCAGGTACATGCGCAGCAGCATCTCGGCCCAGTCCTGCGACTCGGTGCCGCCGGCGCCGGGATGGATGGTCATGATGGCGCCGCCCTCGTCGTACTTGGCGCTGAAGAAGCGCAGCTCCTCGCCGCGCTGCAGGTCGGCCTCGAGCGCGGCGACGCCGCTCACGAGCTCCTGAAGGAGCTCGTCGTCGACGGCGTCGCCGCCGGCCTCCTCGCGCAGCAGCTCTTCGGTGGATTCGAGGTCGCCGAAGCGGCCCTCGAGCGCGGCGAAGTCCTCGAGGCGGCGCTTGACGCGGCTGTACTGGGCGGAGACCCTGGAGGCGGCCTCCTGGTCGTCCCAGAAGTCGCCGGCGCGCATGCGCTCCTCGAGGGCTTCGAGGTCGGCTGTCAGCCTGGGGGGGTCAAAGATAGCTCCGCAGCCATCCCAGGCGCCCGGAGGCTTCCTTGAGACGCTCACGGAGCGAGTCGAGCTGTACGAGGGCTTCTGAGGCGGCGGGGCTCATGATCGCCGTAGTCTACCGCAAACGCGATCCCGCTTCAGCCCCGGGACAGCCGCGCCGATGGTAGAGTACGCCTGAGATCCGGCAGCCGGGAGGACGATGGCCGAGAAGAGCCGCACGGAGCGCAGCGGGACCGGGCGCAGGCAGACCGACGAAGAGTTCGCCCTGGCGTCGTTCGCCGTCGAGCACGCCGCCATGGCGATCTTCATGCTCGACGAGCAGGCGCGCCTCGTGCGCGTCAACCGCGAGGCCTGCCGCGCGCTCGGCTACACGCAGGACGAGCTCTTGTCTCTCACGCTCCACGACATCAGCGCGGGCTTCGACATGGAGCGCTGGCCCGACCACTGGCGCGACCTGCAACGCGAGGGCGCCGTGGTCCTCGCGGACGTCCATCGGCGCAAGGACGGATCGCTGATCGACGTCGAGATCCATGCCAACCTCCTGCGTTTCCAGGGCCGCGAGCTGGACGTCGCGTTCGCCCTCGACCTCACGGAGCGCAACCGCGCCCGCGGCGCTCTCGAGGAGCGTGAGCGCATGCTGAGCACGCTCTTCGGCAACCTGCCGGGCATGGCCTATCGCTGCGCCGCCGATCGCCAGTGGACGATGGCGTTCGTCAGCGACGGCTGCCTGCGGCTCACGGAGCGCGCGCCCGCGGATCTCATCGGCAACGCCACCGTGGCCTATGCGGACCTCATCCACCCCGACGATCGCGACATGGTATGGGACGAGGCCGCGGCCGCCCTCGAGCGCCGCGAGCCGTGGAGCATAGTCTATCGACTGCTCATGCCCGACGAGCACGTGAAGTGGGTCCGAGAGCGCGGCGTGGGCCTGCGTGACAGCGACGACACGCTCCAGTACCTCGAGGGCTTCATCACGGACATCAGCGAGCAGCGTCGCGTCGAGGCGACGCTGCGCGACAGCGAGCAGCGCCTGCAGGGGCTCCTCGCCAACCTCCCCGGCGTCCCCTACCGCACCCTTCCCGTGCCGCCGTGGCGCGACGAGTACATCGGCGCCGGCGCCGCGGAGCTCAGCGGCTACACCACGGCCCAGCTCGCGGCCGGCGAGCCGCTCTGGGAGGAGATCATGCATCCCGACGACCGCGAGCCGCTGCGCCTGGAGACAGAGCGGGCGATCGCCGCCGGCCGCGGGGGAGAGCTCGAATACCGCATCATCCGCGGCGACGGCGAGGAGCGCTGGGTGTGGGACCGCTTTGTGGTCGCGCGCGACGATCGCGGAGAGGCGGTCGCGCTCGAGGGCCTGCTCATCGACGTCACCGACGGCTACCTGGCGCGGCGGGCGCTGGCCACCTCGCGCGAGGAGCTGGCCCTGCACGAGCGCATCGCCACGGTGTTCCTCACGAGCCCCACCGAGACGATGTTCGCCGAGGTCCTCGACCTCGTACGCGAGACGCTGGCCAGCCGTTGGGGCTTCTTCGGCTACATCGACGAGGACGGCGATCTCGTGGCGCCCTCGCTGACCCGCGAGGTGTGGGACGCCTGCCGCGTTCAGGGCAAGGAGCTGCGCTTCCCCCGGGACACCTGGGGCGATAACCTCTGGGCGCGCGCCCTCACCCAGGCGACGACGCAGGTGCTCAGCGGCGACGGCAGGGTGCCGAAGGGCCACCTGCCCATCGAGCGCGCCATCGCCGTCCCCCTCACTTTTCACGGCGGCGCCATCGGCCTCTTCATCGTGGCCAACGCGGACGCCGCGTACACGGCCGACGATGTGCGCCTCCTTGAGAGCATCGCCGGCTACACCGCGCCGGTGCTGCACGCCTGGCTGCAGCGCGCCTCCGCGGAGAGCGCCCGGCTGGCCACCGAGAGCTCCCTCCGGGAGTCCGAGAGCCTCCACCGCACCTTGTTCGAGCAAGCCCCCGTCGGCGTCATCGTGTACGACGCCGACCTGGTCATCCTCGACTGCAACGATTCGTTCGCGCAGATCGTCGGCGCCTCACGCGAGCGGCTCATCGGCTTCGATCTCACGACCAGCCCCGACGCGCGGCCGCTCGACGCCCTGCGGCGCCCGCTGGAGGGCGGTCACGGCATCTACGAGGGGGGCTACACCACCACGACCACCGGGCGAGACCTCTGGATCACCATCAAGACGGCGCCGCGCCTGGGCGGCGGCGGCGCGGCCGCGGGCGCAATCGCCGTCGTCACCGATCGCACCTCGCAGCGGCGCGCCGAGGACGAGATGGAGCGTCTGCGCCTGCACGACCCCGTCACCGGGCTGCCCAACCGCTCGCTGTTCGCCGACCGCATCGCCCAGGCGCTGGCGCATGCGCAGCGCAAGCGCCTCGGGTTCGCCGTGGCCGCCGTGGCCATCGACCGGTTCTCCAGCCTCATCGACACGCTGGGCCACGAAGCCTGCGACCGCCTGCTGGCGGCCGCCGCCGAGAGGCTCACCGCTACGATGCGCACGGAGGACACGGTGGCGTGCCTCGCCGGCAGCGAGTTCGGGCTGCTGCTCGCCGGCGTCGGCGGCCCGGTCACGGCGTCCGCGAGCGTCGAGAAGACCGTGAGGGCGTTCGCGAGCCCCTTCCACGTCGATGGCCACGAGATCTTCCTCAACCTGAGCCTCGGAGTGGCCGTCTACCCGGCCGACGGCGCCGACCCGCAGGACCTCATCGAGAACGCGGAGGTCGCGGCGCGGCGCGCCTCGAGCCGCGGCGGCGACGGCTGGCAGTTCTTCCACGCGAGCATGAACGACGAGCGCGCCGGGAGGCTCGCCCTGGAGGGCGAGCTGCACCGCGCCCTCGAGCGCGAGCAGTTCCTCCTGCACTACCAGCCGATCGTGGCGGCGGGCAGCGGCGAGATCGTCGGTCTCGAGGCGCTCTTGCGCTGGGAGCGCCCCGGCGACGGGCTCGTCCAGCCGCTGGACTTCATCGCCGTCGCCGAGGAGATCGGTCTCATGGTCCCCATCGGCGCCTGGGTCCTGCGCACCGCTTGCGCCCAGGCCCGCGCCTGGAGCCGCGCGCTCGGGCGGCCGCTGCGCATCTCCGTCAATCTCTCGGCGCGGCAGCTTTACGAGGCCTCGCTGGCGGCGACCGTGAAGGCGGCGCTGAAGGACTCGGGGCTGCCGGCGCGCCAGCTCGAGCTGGAGATCACCGAGACCGCGGCGATGCGCGATCCCCAGCAGGCCGGCCGTATCCTCAGCGCCCTGCAGAAGAGGCGCGTGCGCATCGCCCTCGACGACTTCGGCACCGGCTACTCGTCGCTGAGCCACCTCGTGCGCCTGCCGATCGCCACGGTGAAGATCGATCGCTCGTTCGTGCGCGACCTGCTCAGCGTGCCCGAGCACGCCGCCGTGGCGGCCTCGGTCATCGCCCTCGGCCACCGCCTGGGCCTGATGGTGGTGGCCGAGGGCGTGGAGACGCAGGACGAGCGCGCGTTTCTGCGCGACGAAGGCTGCGACGCGCTCCAGGGCTACCTGTTCAGCAAGCCGCTGCCGCCCGACGAGTGTACGCGGGTGCTGGCGGCCGGGCCGATAGTACCGTAGGCCGACGGCCGCGCGCGGGGCCGAAACGTCACGCCCGACGCCCGGCCAACCGGCATGTGCCCGTCCGCCGGAGCCGCCGCGGCGGGGTAGTCCTGTGAGGGAAGATAAGGAATTCCGGCGAATCCTTATCTTCCCTCCGGCGATCGA
>JBAXRL010000167.1:0-6274 GCA_037131205.1 Actinomycetes bacterium
CGCGCTGAGCGCGCGTTCGTACACGCCGTACGTGAGCCGCGCGTTGCGCTCCCAGCTCAGGGCGAGCGCGGCCGCCTTGCCGGCCGCGCCCACGGCGGCCGCGGCCGCCGGGTCGTCGAGCACCTCCGCGATGATACCCGCGAGCGCCCCGGCGTCGCGAACCGGCGTGAGGTAGCCGCTGACGCCGTCCACGACGAAATCCTCTGGTCCCTCACCTTTGCCGGCGATCACCGGCGTGCCCTGGGCCATGGCCTCGGTGTACACGAGACCGAAGGCCTCGTCCCAGCTGGGCAGGGCGAAGAGGTCGGCGCGCGCCATGAGGGCGAGCACGCGCTCGTGCGGCACGCGGCCGAGAAAGTGGACGGCGTCGGCGACGCCGTCGGCCTCGGCCTGGGCGGCGAGCGCGCCGCGCAGCGGGCCGTCGCCGACGACCGCGAGGTTCACGCGGCGGCCGTCCGCGCGCAGCCGCCCGAGGGCCGCGATCAGCTCGCGGATGCCCTTGCGCTCGATCAGGTAGCCGACCGTGAGCACGAGCGGCTCGCCGGGCAGGTAGTCCGTCGCCGGCTCGACCGCGCGCCCGAGCCCCGTGGTGCCGTTCAGCACCACGCTCAGGCGCTCGGGCATGACGACGCCGGCGAGCAGCCCGGCGACGGCGCTCGAGTTGGCCATCACCTCGGCGGCGCTGCCCAGCACCGTCTTGGCGCGCCGTGCGACGGCGCCGCCCACGCGGAAGTGCTGGTACACGTCGGCGCCGTGCACGGTGACGACGCAGGGCACGCGCAGATCGGCGGCCAGCCGCTGCGCCAGGGCGCCGTCAGGCAGCGCCTGGTGGGCGTGCAGCAGGTCGTAGTCGCCGGCGGTGACCGACGGCAGAGAGCACACGCTGCGATAGGCGAGGTCGCCGAGGCGGTCGAAGAGCAGGCGCCTCGGCGGCTGCAGCACGCGAGGGTACTCGGCGACGATGCCGTCGCGCACGGCCTCTCGCGGCTTCTGGCCGCGGCGCTTCTGGCGTGCGTCGCGCCAGAGGATGCGCGGCGCCCAGGGCGTCGGCGAGAGCACCTGCGCCTCCACGCCCAGCTCACGAAGCGCCAGGATCTGCTCGTGTACGAAGAGGTGTCTCTCCACGCCGGGAGACGGGTAGAGGTGCGAGACGACGAGGACTCTCACGCGCCGGCTCCGGCGCCTGCGGCGCCACGGCCGGACTCAGCCGGTGGGCCTGCGGCCGCCGGCGGGCGCTCTTCAGCCGGCGTCAGGCCGCGCTCGGCTGCCGCGAGCCGCGAGCGTGAGATCACGGCCAGACCCAGTCCGTAGAGGATCCAGACAGGCGCGAAGCTCACCGAGCTGCTGGGGCCCACGGCGCCGATCGTCCATCCCAGCAAGGCGAGCACGGTGCCGCTGGCCAGGTATCCGGTGAAGGCGTCCGGGTCGCGCCGCGCGATGGGCCACAGAGCGAGCAGCAGCAGCAGGAAGAAGACGAGGTGCAGGGCGAAGCCCATCAGGCCGCCGTCCGCGTAGGTCTCGAACCACCAGTTGTGCAGGTTGGAGATGCCCAGGGCGTCGGTGCCCGACGAGATGATGCTCTCGGCCTGGCCGGGGCCGGCGCCGAGGAGGAAGCTCGCGCCGGCGATCTCCAGGCCGCGGCTGGTCAGGCTGGTGCGGATGTCGCCGGAGCCTTTGCCGGCCTGCGCCTGGCTGACCAGCGCCTCCAGGCGGAACTGGCGCAGCATGTCGCTCTGCGAGTTGTTGAACAGCAGGTAGCCGGCGGCGGCCACGAGCACGACGGCCACGGTCGCTGTCAGGATCTTGCCGGCGCGCGGCGAGAGGCGGGCGCCGAGGTGCCAGAAGAGAACGACCGCGGCGACGGTGGAGACGCCGGCAGCTACGAGGCTTGAGCGCGAGCCGGTGCGCACAAAGGCGGCTGCGCCGATCAAGATGAAGAGCACGTCCAGCCCGAGCCACAAGGCCCTGCGCGTGAAGAAGAAGGCGCAGAGCATGAACGGCCAGCAGAAGGCCAGGTACGTGGCGAGGTCGTTCTGATTGACGAAGACGCTGGTGACCGCGTAGGTCTGCGAGGTCACGGCGTCGATGAGCCGCGAGGTCGGCAGGCGGATGCCGAGGCGCGCCTCGAGCAGAGTGAACCCGACCACGAAGGCGTAGGCCAGGATCAGCACGTAGCCGAGCCAGCGGAGGCGACGGCGGCTGCCTCCGGCGGCCGCCGTCGCCAGCACCAGCGCGACCATGGTGACGACGATGGCGAGGTAGTTGAAGGCGCCCGCCTTGTATGGGGACCAGGCGAGGCCCACGAAGAGCCAGGCGAACCACAGCGCGAGAGGCAGGGCCACGTCCTTGGCGGCGAAGGGTAGCGGCGCGCGCCGCACGACGAGATACGTCACTCCCACGGCGATCACCAGCGCCAGGACGATGCGGAACAGGAAGGCCTGGGGGAAGCCCGGGATGGCGAACGACGGGCCGAGCAGAGCTGCCGCAGGCAGCACCACGAGGCCCACCACAAGGAGCGCACCGACCTCGATGCGGGCGAGGCGCTCGCGGTTGAGCAGGAAGAGCGCGACCAGCGCGAGCACGACCAGCAGAGCCAGGCCCTCGCGCGGACGGCGCGTGAGGACAGCCGCGAACACGACGGTGAGCGCCGCGCCGGCGGCGAGCAGCGCGGCGTCGGTGCGCGTGGAGCGACGCCCGGCGGCGGCAGTCCGTGGTTCGGCGGCGGCGCTCATTCTGGCATCCTACCAGCGGGGCCGGCGGCACCGGCGGTGAACGGGCCGAAGGCGGCCGCAGGCTGCCCGCCGATCAGACCGTCGAGCAGCGCCGCCAGCTCGGCGGTGAGGCGGCCCAGCTCGTAGCGCTCCAGGGCCGCCGCGTCGGCGAGCGGGGCGCTGCCGTCGCGAGCCGCGCGCACGAAGGCGGCGAGCGGCTCCGCCATCTGGTCGTCGGGCAACACGCACGTGCCGCCGCCGACCTCGGCGAACAGTGCCCGGGCGGCGGAGCCGGCCGGCGAGATGGCGAAGATCGGCCGGCCGGCCTGCAGGTACTCGAAGACCTTGCTCGACATGCTCTCCGGGCGGCGGCCGTTGACGAGCAGCAGGCCGCCGGCGGCGCGCTGATACCCCAGGGCGCGGGCCAGCGGCACGAGTGGCTCCACGCGCACGCGCTCGCCGAGGCCGAGGCGCTCGGCGTCGGGTCGCACGCGGCTCTCATCGACGCCGACGAAGAGCGCCTTAACGTCGGGCGGGAGGGCGGCGAGGCCGGTGAGAAACGCGCTCACCTGCTGCTCGCGGCCGTACAGCCGCCCGGTGTGCACGAGCCAGAAGCCCGCGCCGAGAGACACGTCCTCCGGCGTCTCGGCGCGGTCGAAGCCGTTGGGCAGCACGTGGGCGCGCCCGGCAAGCCACGGGTGGCGCGCCACCAGGTCGTCGATGATCGGCCGGTTGACGGCGCTGACGGCCGCGGCGCGCTGCAGCGCCCACGCCTCGAGGCGGGCGTGGGCGGCCCTGTGCGCCGCGGTCGGGTACCTGCGGAACTGGTAGGTGGACCAGGGGTCGCGGTAATCCGCCAGCCAGGGCAGGCCGGTCATGCCCGCGAGGATGGCCGCCACGAGATGCACGCTGGGCCGCGGCGAGCTCGAGAAGATGGTGTCGAAACGCTCGCCGCGCAGCAGCTCGCGACCCTTCCAGATCGCCGGCCCGACCCAGCTCACGTAAGGGTCGGGTACGCTGACCCAGCTGTTCACGCGCGTGCTGCGCTTGCCGCCGCCGAGCAGCTGCTTCGGCCACGGCACCGGGGCGCGGACGACGCGCACGCCGGGCGGCTCTGCCGCCGGCCCGGCGGCCTTCGCCGCCAGTACCGTCGGCTCCCAGTCGTGCTCGGGCAGGTGGCGCAGAAAGCGCACCACGCGCGTGGTGCCGGCGCTCGCCATCGGCGGGTACGGGTTGGCGACCACGAGGAGCTTCTTGTGCGTCGTGTGCGTCATGTGATCGTGGTGCCCGTGGGGCCTTCGGTGAGGTCGATGTCGGCTTCCTGTTCCATCTCCAGCTCCTCGTCTTCGGCGGCGAGGTCGTCCTCGCTGAGCTCGTCCACGCAGGCGTGGTCGCAGGGCTCGGCGGGCGCCATCCCCGCTGCGCCGGCATCCGCGGCCGTACCGGCAGCCACGGCAAGCGCGCCCGCGGATCCGGCGGCGCCTGCCGCCGTGACCTGCGCCGCCGGCCGGCCGGTCAGCCGGCGCGCCGCGCCGGCCAGCTTACGCCGCTCGCCCGGCGTGAAGAAGCGCGTCGCCCAGAGCACCAGCGGGAAGAGCAGCACGGCCGGCGCCGTGGCCAGGGTGTCCAGGGCGAGCTCGTTGAGCGGAGCGTACACGCTCATGCCCAGGGCACGGCCGATACCCCAGGCGACGGCGAGGGCCACCACTGTGGCCAGCAGCACCTTGAGCAGGCGCGCCCACTCATAGGGGATCGGGTACCACTTCTGCGAGTAGAAGTAGACGGTCACGGCGAGGATGAGGTACCCGGCCACCGTGGTCCAGGCCGCCGCCCACATGCCGTACTGCGGGATCAGCCAGAAGTTGAGCCCGATATTGGCCGCCGAGGCGATGGCGAAGAACACCGGGATCATGCGATTGCGCTTGGCTACGTTGGCCCCCACCCAGAAGATGAAGTACAGGGCGTACAGCACGATCGACAGGCCGAGGACGAACGTCACCGGGCCCACGCTCCAGAACTTGCGGTTGAGAAAGACGTGCACGAGCAAAGGCAGGAAGGCGCCGAGGAGCACCAGTACGGCGCCGTTGAGCGTGATGAAGTAGGTGGAGCTGCGCGCCACCATGCGCTTGTGCTTCGCGGGCTCGTGGAGCTTGGCGTAGTGCCACTGCGGCCAGGCCATGCGAAAGGCCATCAGCATCAGAAACAGCGGCTGGGCCAGCGAGTTGGCGACGGTGTACAGACCCACCTCGGCCTTGCCCTGATAGTGCAGCAGAAAGAAGCGGTCCGAGAGCTTGAGCCAGTAGAACGAGATGCCGGTGAAGAGCGCCGGGACGGCGAAGGCGAGCATCGGTCTCATCAGATGCCAGTGCCAGCCCCAGTCGATCTTGCGGATATAGGTCGGTAGCAGCCCACACTGCATGCCGGCGGCGGTCACGAAGTTGGCTGCCAGCACGCCCATGGGACCCCACTTGAAGACGGCCACGAAGAGGATGGACAGAGGCACCTGCACCAGCACGCGGCCGATCGTGTAGGCGCTGAAGATCCACGGCCTGTGCTCGAGGCGAAAGAGCGTGAAGGGCAGGTCGTTGAGGTTGCTGAAGAACAGGGTCGCCAGAGCCACGGCGAAGTAGCGCCAGTCGCCGGAATCGTATTGCTCGCCGAGCAGAAGCGGCGCGAGCCTCGGCATGAGCACGCCCAGCACGCCCAGCAGGATGAGCGGGTAAACGGTCGATACGTAGAAGACGTTGGTGATCACCCGGCTGCGCGCCTGCGGCGACTTGTCGTCGAAGTAGAAGCGGCTGAAGGCGACGTCGAAGCCCATCGTGATGAAGACGTCGAGGAAGGTCGTCACCGTGACGACCATGCCGAGGATGCCGTAGTCGCCGGGGCTCAGGAACGCCGTATAGAGCGGCAGGAGCAGCGCGACGAGGAACTTCTGCAGGGCGCGGCCGGCGCCGTAGATCACCGAGTCCTTGAGCAGCAGCGAGTAGCCTTGGCTCTTCGGCTTCCTGCCGTTGCCCATGCGTGGCGGCGTCGTCCTAGCGGCGCGGAGCGCCGAGGTCCTTGGGCAGCTGCTCGGCGTGCGCCTCGGCCGCGGCGAGCTGCTCCGCGGCCAGCGGCGACGAGCCGCGGCGCCGGGCGCGGGTCATGACCTCGGCGACCTTGAGCCCGGCGGTGTGCAGCTCGATGAGCGGCTGCGGCAGGAGGTCGTGGAGCGCGCCGCCGCCGGCGCCGGGCCAGCTGCGCAGGCCGGCGCCGGTCAGACCGCGCCGGTCGAGCTCGCCGGCGAGGCCGATCACGGCGAGGTGCGGCGCGGTGGCCGCCAGCGCGGCCGCGTCGATCCAGCCGCCGGGGCCGACGGTACGGATATCCGGCTGTGAGGGGCACAGGATCAGGGCGTCGGCCTCGGCAAGGCGGCCGCGAGCGGCCGCGTCTCCGAGGCCGTCCCCGACCTTCTCCCCGCCGTACAGACTCACGCGGCCGGCGCCCTCTGGCGCCGCGACGAGCACGCGCGCGCCGGCCTGCGCCAGGCCGCGCGCGACCTTGGCGTAGGCAGGTCCGTC
>JBAXRL010000168.1:0-6204 GCA_037131205.1 Actinomycetes bacterium
GACGGCTACGTGTGGGGCTGCGGCGCCACCGACATGAAGAACCAGGTGGCCGCCGAGGCCGTGGCGCTGGCGCGCCTCAAGCGCTCGGGCGCCGACTTCGCCGGCGCCGTCAAGTACGCGGCCACCGTCGATGAGGAGGTCGGCGAGCACTGCGGCGTGCGCTGGCTCTGCAAGCACGAGCCCGACACGCTGCGCTCCGAGTACCTCATCAACGAGGGCATGGGCGGCCTGTGGTTGCCGGTCGGCGGCCAGAAGGTCTTTCTGCTGGCCGCCGGCGAGAAGGCCTTCGCCCAGTTCCGCATCCGCACGCGCGGCCGCGGCGGTCACGCCGCGGTGCCCGAGAAGGAGCACAGCGCGGTCATCGACCTGGCGCGCGCCGTGGTCGCCCTCGGCCTCTGCGACCCGCCGGCCATCGTCTCACCGCTCACGGCGCGGTTCATCGACGCCGTCGTCGGCGACGCCGACCTGCGCGCGCGCCTCGAAGACCCGCGCACGGCGCGCGCCGCCGGCGCCGAGCTGCGCCGCCTCGACGCGGAAGTCGCTTCGCTGGTCGAGCCTCTGCTCGGCGCCACCTTCACCCCCACCATGCTCGACGCCGGCAAAGCCGTGAACGTCATCCCCACGCACGCCGCGGCCTGCATCGACTGCCGCATCCTGCCGCAGATGACCGCCGCCGGTACCCGTGAGCTCGTGGCCGCGGTGCTCGACCCGCTGGGCATCGACTGGGAGCTCGAATGGATCGACGTGACCACCCCCAACGCCTCGCCGGCGCCGACCGCGCTCAGCGAGAGCATCGCCCGCGTGCTTGGCCGGGACGTCCCCGACGCGGTGCTGGCGCCCATGTGCAGCGGCAGCTTCACCGATTCGCGCTGGGTACGCGAATACTTCCCCGACTGCATCGCCTACGGCTTCGCCCCCTTCGTCGCCGAGAGCTTCCACGCCATGCGGGGCGGCCGCGATCACCAGCCCGACGAACGCATCCGCGTCGAGGACGTCACCTACCAGGCGCTGTTCTTCGAGCGCCTCGCCCGAGACCTGCTGGCCTGATGGCCGGGCACGACGAGACGCTCAGCGCCCGCGACCGTTTTCGCGGCGCGCTGCTGGGCCTCGCCGTCGGCGAGGCCTTGGGCGCGCCCGCCGAGTTCCTCACCGCCGCCCAGATCGTGGAGAAGTACGGGTTCATCTCCGAGATGCTCGGCGGAGGCATCTACGATGTCGCGCCCGGCGAGAGCGTCGACGCCACCGAGATGATGCTCTGCCTCGCAGAGAGCCTGGCCGACGTTGGGGGTTTCGACCCCGAGAACGTCATCGAACGCTACCGCTTCTGGTTCGAGAGCCGGCCCCACCACGTGAGCCTCACGGTACGCGCCGCGCTGCTCAGCTATCGCGCCGGGACGCACTGGGACCTGGCCTCGCGGCGCGCCTTCGAGATCCTCGGCGGCCCCACGGCCGGCAACGGCAGCCTCATCCGCTGCGCGCCGATCGGGCTGCGTTACTACGCCGACGCCGAGACGCGGCACGATCTCTCCCACCGCGAATCCACGCTCACCCATTTCGACCGCCTCGCGGGCTGGTCGTGCGTGGCCTTCAACGACCTTCTCACGGCGGCGATCCACGGCGACCTGCGCGAGCAGGCGCCCGCCATCGCCGCCACCCTCGCCGAGGAGGACAGCCGCGTGAGCACCATGCTCACCGATACGCTCGTCGCCGAGCCGGAGGAGCTGCGCAGCTCCTCCTTCGTGCTCGACACCCTGCAGACGGCGCTGTGGACCGTGTTGCACGCCACCACCTTCGAGCACGCCGTCTGCGCGGCCGTCAACATGGGCGGCGACACCGGCGCCGTCGGCGCCGTGACCGGCGCCCTGGCCGGCGCCGTGTACGGCGAGGCGGGCATCCCGCCGCGCTGGCTCGCGCCCCTGCAGGGGCGCGCGCGGATCGCGGCGGTCGCCGACCGCCTCGCCGACCTCGCGCTCGCCCCCGGCGACTGACCGCCGCGCCGTCAGGCGAACAGGCCCCGCGCCTGACCGCCGCGCCGTCAGGCGAACAGGCGCGCCGACAGCTTTTCGGCCGGCGCGCCCCTTCGCCGCCCGCGCGGCCGGGTTGCGTTCACTCCGTTCACTCCGTACATTACGCCGTTGACGAAGATCGTGACGGCGTACGTGAGGAGGCTTTGGCGTGGACCAGCGCACGCGCGGCGAGGAACAGCGCCGGCTCGTGGAGGAGTTCGGACTCCTGTACGAGCAGATGGGCAGCACGCGCATGGCCGGCCGCATGTCCGGCTATCTGCTGATGTGCGACCCGCCGGTCCAGTCGCTGACCCAGATCGCCGAAGCCCTCGGCGTGAGCAAGGCGGCCGTGAGCGGCGCCGCGCGCGTGCTGCTGCAGTTCGGCGTCGTCGAGCTCGTCGGTGAGCCGGGGCAGCGCGGCGATTTCTACCGCGCCCTGCCCGGGCAGATGGATTCCATGCTGCGCCTCGACCACGTGAGCACCCTGCACGCCCTGCTCGACCGCGGACTCGCGTCTGTCGCCGACGAGGACCAGACGCAGTCCAACTACGCCCTCATGCACGACCTGCGCGATTTCTCCGTGTTCCTCGAGACCGAGATCCCCGGCGTGATCGCCCGCTGGCGACGCCACCAGGCGGAGTCCGCCGCGACGCGCCCTACCCACCACCCCGACAGCGACACCCCCCGACGCTCTGGAGGCTCCACGTGAGCTGGCTGACCAAGATGTCCCTGCGCAACCGCTCCATCGTCGGCCTCGTGGTCGTCGCCGTCGTCATCTTCGGCGTCATCTCGGTGAGCTCGCTCAAGCAGGAGCTGATCCCCGACCTCACCTTCCCCTATCTGACCATCTTCACGGTCGACCCGGGCACCTCGCCCAGCGATGTGGAGCGTAACGTGACGACGCCGCTGGAGCAGACCCTGACGACGCTCAGCGGCGTCAAGCAGTACGACTCGTTCTCCAACGAGGGCATGAGCATCATCACCGTCCAGTACGAGTTCGGCGCCGACATGAAGGCCAGGGAGGCCGAGGTGCAGCAGGCGGTGTCGGGGGCGCGGCTGCCGCCGACCGCCATGCCCCCCAAGGTCGCGGTGCTCAACTTCAACTCCATGCCGGTGGTGCAGCTCGCGGTCACCTCGTCGCTGCCTCCCCAGGAGCTCGCCACGCAGCTCGGCACGCAGGTCGTGCCCAGCCTCCAGAGCATCCCCGGCGTGCAGGCCGTCACCCTCTCGGGCGTGGAGCAGATGCAGTTGCAGATCCAGCTCAAGACGGAAGAGGTCGTGCGCCTCGGCGTCGATCCCACGCAGATCGCCGCCACCATCCAGCAGGCGAACATCACCACCGGAGCGGGCTCGGTCACCTCCGGCAGCCTCGTGTACCCCATCTCGGTCAACGCGCGCGCCCAGACCGTGGCCGCCATCAAGCGCCTCGTGATCGCGCCGGCCGGCGCCGGCGCCCTGAGCGTCGCGGCGGCGGGCGCGAGCGCCGGCGGCGGCGCCATGGGCGCCTCGACCTCCGGCGCCGCCGCCGGCGCGCCCTCCGCTGCAGCCGCCCAGCCGGTCACCCTCGGCCAGATCGCCGACGTACGCATCGCCCCCGCGCCGCTCACCGCCATCACGCGCACCAACGGCAAGTCGTCGATCGGCATCTCCATCAGCAAGGCCTCGACCGGCAACACTGTCGACATCGCCAACGCCGTCGCCGACGAGCTGCCGGCCATCACCGCCGACCTCGGCGGCAAGACGAAGATCACCACCGTCATCGACCAGTCCATCTACATCAAGGAGAGCATCACCTCGCTGCTGCGCGAGGGGCTCATCGGCGCCGTGTTCGCGGTGCTCATCATCTGGGTCTTTCTGCGCAGCTGGCGCTCCACCCTCATCGCCAGCCTGTCGATCCCGCTGAGCGTGATCGGCGCGCTCATCATCCTGTTTTCGCGCGGCGAGTCGCTGAACATGCTCACCCTCGGCGGCCTCACGATCGCCATCGGGCGCGTGATCGACGACTCCATCGTCGTCATCGAGAACACGTATCGCCACCTTCAGGAAGGCGACGACGTGCGCACGGCCGCCTACACCGGCACCCGCGAGGTCGCCGGCGCGATCACCGCCAGCACGCTCACCACCGTCGCCGTGTTTCTGCCGCTGGGCTTCGTCCACGGCATGGCCTCCGAGTTCTTCCGCCCCTTCGCCCTCACCGTCACCTTCGCCCTCCTCGCCAGCCTGCTCGTCGCCCTGGTGGTGGTGCCGGTCGCGTCCACGTGGGTGCTGTCCAAGCGCCAGGTCGGCCACCGCGACCCCGACCAGGTGACCCGTCTGCAGCGCGCCTACCTGCCGGCCCTCAAGCTCGCCCTCGACCACAAGGTCATCACGCTCGTGCTGGCCGTCGCCATCTTCGTCGGCACGATGGCGCTGACGCCCCTGCTCAAGACCAACCTCTTCGACAGCTCCGCGCAGAACTCCATGACCGTCACCCAGACGCTGCCGCCGGGCACGAGCCTGGACGCCACCATGGCCTCGGCCGCCAGGGTCGAAGCGATCCTCGCGGCCACGAAAGGCGTGCGCATCTACCAGGTGACCGCCGGCAGCACCGGCAGCCTCTTCGGCGCCGGCGGCGGCACGAGCGCCTCGTCCAGCCAGGCCATGTTCACGGTCACCACCGACCCCGACATGGACAAGCTCGCCATCGTCGACGAAGTCCGCGCCGAGGTCGCCAAGCTGCGGAACGCCGGTGAAGTCACGGTGACCGGCGAGGACGCCTCCAACTCCATGGGCGGCGGCTCCACGATGGAGGTCCGCGTCTCGGCCGGCGACTTGGCCGTGCTCAAGGAGGCCAACGACATCGTCCTCCAGCAAGTCAAGACCGTGGAGGGCCTCGCCGACGTCAAGTCCAACCTCAGCGAGGGTCGCCCGGCGGCCACCGTGGCCATCGACCAGGCCAAGGCCGCCGCCGCCGGCGTCAGCCCCTCCGCCCTGAGCCTTTACACGACGCTGGTCCTCAACGGCTACCCCATCGGCGTGGTGCCCACCGCCGACGGCCTCCTGCCGGCGCAGGTCATGGTGCAGGACATCAAGCTGCCGCCGATCCCCGGCGCCGTGAGCGCCATGCTCATGCGCCTCCCGGTGCCCGGCAACAAGGGCATGGTGCCGCTCGGCGAGATCGCCACGATCGCCGAGGTCAAGGCGCCGGTGCAGGTCACGCACGTCAACGGCGAACGCACCGCCAGCATCACGGCCGCCGCTGTGGGCAACAACATCGGGGCGGCCTCCAGCGCCGTCACCAAGGCGATGGAGGGCGTGCAGATGCCGGCCGGCGCCACCTGGGAGCTGGCCGGCGCCACGCAGGCCACCAACGACGTCTTTCGCACCCTGGGCATCGCCATGCTCATCGCCATCCTGCTCGTGTATCTCATCATGGTAGCCACCTTCCGCAGCCTGCTGAACCCGCTGATCCTGCTGGTCAGCATCCCGTTCGCGGCGGTGGGCGCCATCATCGCCCTGGTGGCCACCGGCACCGCGCTGGGCATGCCCAGCCTCGTCGGCCTGCTGATGCTCATCGGCATCGTGGTCACCAACGCCATCGTGCTGCTCGACCTCGTGGAGCAGTTCCGCCGCCGCGGCATGGACGCGCGCAGCGCGGTCATCGAGGGCGGCCGGCGACGCCTGCGGCCGATCCTCATGACCGCCGTGGCCACGATCCTCGCGCTCACGCCGATGGCTCTGGGCATGGGCAAGGGCGGCTTCCTCTCCACGCCGCTGGCGATCGTCGTGATCGGCGGGCTCTTCACCTCCACGATGCTCACCCTCATGCTGGTGCCGGTGCTGTACCTCGCCTTCGACCGGCTGCGGCCGCAGCACGCCTACGACAGCGAAGAAGGGCGCGCCCTGCCGCTCGAAGCGGAGACGGCGCCGGGCTGAGAAGCGCCGCGGACGAGCGTCTGTGGGAGTACTCTTACGCGGGGCCGGCGCGCAGCGCCGGCCCAGCACGTGTCCCTCGCCGAAAGGAGTCGAGCGTGGCAAAGCCAGCCGCCAGGAAGGCCACCGGAAAGAAGACCCGCGTGAGCGCCCCCAGGACGGCTCCGGCCTCTACGGCCGCGGAGCCCGAGGCGCCGCGCAAGCTCACCAGAGCGCAGCTCATCGATGAGCTCAACAAGGACCTCGCCAAGGAGTATGCGGCGTTGATCCAGTACGTGCAGCACGC
>JBAXRL010000169.1:0-6137 GCA_037131205.1 Actinomycetes bacterium
CGCCCAGCACTTCCTCGGCCTCCGACGTGTCCTTGGCGATCGCCTCGGCGATGATCGCCTCCGTGACCCGGCTGAGATGCTCGGTGAGAGCGGCGTCGAGCGCCTCGAACTCCGGCCAGAGCGTCTCGTCGACGAAGGAACGTGACACGAGCGCCATGACCGTGGTGTGTCGCTGGCGGTGGTAGCGGTAGGGCCGCACGCCGTACCGCCGCAGAAGCGCGACGAAGAGCTGCCGGGACCAGGCGTTCGACATGGTGAAGCGGAACTCGACAGGGGGGTCGGAACGCTCGAGGTCGCGAAGCCTGGCCTGGATGCGGCCGAGAGCCTCTCCGGCGGCGGCGCGCTCGCCTTCGGTGGAGCCGCCGGAGAAGAGCGCCTCGATGCGGCGCAGCTTTTCGAGCAGCTTGTCACGGTCGTTCACGGGGGAAAGCATACCGGCCACGAGAGTGGGCGTGCACGTTGCTCAGCTTTGAAGCTTCAGCAGTACTTCCGGGTTGCTTACTGCCACGCGAAGGAGCGTCCTTGCCGCTCCAGTGGGCTCGCGCCGGCCCTGCTCCCAGTCTTGCAGCGTCCGTGGCGAAACACCAAGGAGTCGCGCGAAGGCCGGTTGAGAAAGGCCGGTTCTGGATCGTGCCTCAGCGGCTTGCGGAACCTGAACTTGAGTAACGCGAGCAGCCTTTCCGCTCTTCATCTGCTTTGCTGACTCAAGCAAGTCACTTTGAAACTTCTCAGTTTCAGATGGCATTCTCAACCTCCCTTTTCAGTTTCGCGAGAAGCGATGCGGGTAGATCATCGAACTTCGCTTTGGTATAGGCGATCAACAGCCAGATGGTTGAGTCTTGATGCAGAAAGTAGATCACTCTGGCGCCGCCTCGCTTTCCCGTTCCTGGTCGTGACCATCTCAGCTTTCTGCATCCACCAGAACCTGGTATTACATCACCTGCTGTCATCCTTCCAAATACCTGCAGCGTACCTGATGAACACCTCAGTTTCGGCGACCGTTCTCATGAAGATCAGTGTACGGCATTGCCGTAGCACCTGCAAGGAAGAATCGGCAAATCAGAAACGCGCGCCAGATTGTGCTGGTGTGGTCTGATCAGGGTGTTGCGTATGGGCAGACGCGCATGCGCTTCGGGACTGGCTCCACCTTCTGGCGTTCTGCTCGGTACGTTTGTCGGTCCGCTCCGCCGAGCGTGCTCACGAGCGGCATGCACTCTCGCCGAAGGATCGGCACGTCGTGGCGGGCGATCGCCCAGACTGCGAAATCGCTCACCGCGGGGTAGTCGTGGATGAGACGACGTTGCGGCTGAGGTTCGAGGCGTCGTCTGCTCGACGATCGAGGCGCGGAGCCTCTCACCCTTCGGTGGCCAGCCGCTGCTCTTCGGCCGCTTTCAGCAGCAGGGCGAGCTCCTGCCGGGTCGCGGCGTCGGCGCGATAGGGCGGCTCTGCGGCGCGCAGCGCGGCGACCTTGGCGCGCACGCGCTCCTTGAGCGTGCGAGAGCCTGCCGCGGCCCAGCGGTCGTACACGCTGCGCTCGAAGAGCGTGGGAATCCAGAAGTCGCGGTTGTGCCGCCGCGTGTACGTGCGCGCCAGGTGATGCCCGCCGGGGCCCACGGCGATGATCTCATCCACTGCCAGCGCTGCGGCGTCCACGCGCATCTCCTGCAGGTAGGCCCGCGCCCAGGCGACGCACTCGTCGCCGAACACGAGGGATTCATAGGAGGACTGCAGGCCGACCTGGAGGTAGCCCACGTCGTGGATGAGCGTGGAGCGCTGCAGCGCGCCGAGCACGGTGAAGGCGAATTCCTCGGCCGCCCACTGCTCGTCAAGGTCGTTGGCGTCGGTCATGCCGGCGTAGTTGAAGCTCGGCAGGCCGTAGAAGCGCGCCAGGTCGGCGCCGAGCTGCTGGCCCAGCCAGGCTTCAGGGGCGCCGTGCCCGTCGAACCCGGTGCGCATGTCTGTGGCGCCCACCCCGGCGCCGTAGACGAAGGGTGCGCCCGGCCGCACGAACTGGTGCAGAACGAGGCCGGAGAGCACGTCGGCGTTGCCGACCAGGACGGCCGCCGGTACGGAGCGAGGCGCCGTCGTGCCGCACGACGGCGCGGAGGCGTAGACGAGCGGCACCTGCAGCTCGGCGCAGGCGATGAGCTTGCCGAGCGCGTCGCCGTCGTGCTGCAGCGGCGGCGACGGCATGGCGTAGACCATGAGCGACGCGGCTGCGTCGCGGCCGCCGCAGGCGATGGCCATGTCGCGCAGCACGCCGACCGCGGCGCCGTCCTTGGGCGCCACCATGAGCGGTTTGCGCGTCGCCGAGAACATGGCGGCGGCCGCGGCCAGGTCGTCGACGACCCGGGGGGCGTCCGCCGGCAGCCCCATGGACATCACGAAGTCGATGTTGGGCAGCCGCTCGCAGACGCCGGCCAGGCCCTCGATGTCGGCCACCGTGACGCGGCGCAACTCCGCGGTCTCGGGGTCGCGGATGGAGAGGCAGTCGGATCCGGGGCCGAAGTAGGACTCGCCGTCCCGCAGGTCGAGCGCGGCGGCCCCGGGCTCCGCCTGGCCGCCGCGCGAGGAGACCGGCCAGCTGCGCGGCGCCGAAGCCAGGGCGCGCTCCACCAGCTCCGGGCCGAGGCGCACGCGAGTACCCGCGACGCGGGCGCCGGCGGCGGAGAACAGCTCCAGCGCCTGCGGAAAGTTGCGCACCTCCACGCCGCACTCATCGAGCACGGCGAGCGTGGCCTCGTGGACGCGCCGGCAATCGTCTCCGTCCCAGACTGTCAGACTGGCTGATGGCATGGAGTCTCCTTTCGCAGGCTCTACCCCCGCGGCGGCGGCCACTGGTCGGAGCCCTTGGCGACCTGCCGCACGACCGTGCTCTTCATGAGCGCGGCGCCGTCGATGCTCTTGACCAGCGATCTCACCCACGCCTGGAGCTCGTACTCGTCGCGGGCCGCTATCTGCAGAGTGATGGTACCGCGCTCGAGGTCGGCGCCCAGGTAGCAGACGAGCTCGTCCTCGGCCAGGGTGGTCAACGCGTCGCGCACGTTCGCCGGCGGCAGCTCGATGATGACGTCGCCGAGCACCGGATAGCCGATGCGCTTGCTGTCGACCACGGCGATGACGGAGATGGCTCCCGAGCGCACCAGACGAGCGATGCGGTAGCGCACGGCGCGGTCGCCGAGGTCGCCGAGACGGCGGCTGATGTCGCGCGCCGACATGCGCCCGTCCTCCTGGAGGAGCGCGATGATGCGGCGATCGACGTCGTCGAGCCTGACTGCCATTGCCGTGCACGACCTCCCCGCGGGACCGCTTGCCTTGCGCCACTCTCACCGCGGCGCCTGATCCGGTCAAGGGTCACCTTGCCGAACTGGAAAGTCGGTTCAGCATCGCCCGAACCTGTGATTCCACAATGGAAGCATACCTGTTGACGTTCGCGGGCGACGCTCCGACACTGGCGGAACGGGGTGCGACCGCCCGAGAACGGAGGACAACGTGCCGACCATCCAGGGTTCGCAGGCGACGATTAACTACGAGCAGGTCGGCGAGGGACCGGACATCGTCTGGGTCTCCGGAGGCGGAGGGCTGGCCGGAGACTGGGACACCTACCAGACCCCGTACTTCAAGGATGCGTTCCGCACCACGACCTTCGACAACCGCGGCATCGGCGCGACGCGCTGCGATCTGCCCCTGCCCTGGTCGCTGGAGGACTTCGCCCGCGACGCCGCCGAGCTGATCGAGGCGGTCTGCGACCCTCCCGTGGCCCTCGCCGGCCTCTCCTTCGGGGCCGGCATCGTGCAGCAGGTCGCCCTCGACTTCCCCGAACTGCTGCGCTGCGCGATCGCCATGGGCACGGGCGCCCGCAGCGTCGGCTGGACCTGGGACTACCAGATGGCCGAGATCGAGTACCGCAGGGCCGGCGGGCGCCTCGACGGGATGATGGCCGTGACCCACTACGCGGCGATGTCGTACCCGGCGCAGGTGCTCGGCGACCGCGAGCTGTGGCCGAAGATCCGCGAGGGGTACCTCGCCTACTACGAGACGGAGGCCAACGAGGAGTCGCTGGTCGCCCAGTGGGAGCCGTGCGTGCTCTTCGACCAGACCGCACGGCTGCCCGACTGCCGCGTGCCGCTGCACGTGATCGCCTTCGACCAGGACGTGCAGGCGGTGCCCCAGGACGGCGAGGAGGTGGCCGCGCTTGCGCCAAGCGCCGAGTACCACCTCTTCGAAGGCATGGGCCACTGCTCGATCTACGGCCACACCCACGACATCCTCAATCCGTTCATCAAGGAGCTCGTCGAGCGCTATCTGTAGCCCGGCTCGCGGCGACGGAGGAGGAACGGTCATGAGACGAATACATGGAGGTACGGGCATGAAACCGACGCGTGCGACCATAGTGAAGCGGACGGCGCCGGCGACGGCGCTCATGATCTTCCTCTTCGCCGGCTTTCTCTTCGCCGCCGCCACTGCGCACGCCGCCGTCACCTACAACCCCACCGTCAACACGATGGTCGGCGGAGTGACGCAGGCTCAGCTCCAGCCCGTGGTGGCCAATCTCAGCGGCCTGACGCCGGTGGTCATCGGCGGGGTGCCGTACACCTTCTCGACGAACCGCTTCTCGAATGGGCACGTTCCTGGATCGTGGAACCAACCGATAGACAAGGCCGAGCAGTACATCTACGAGACGCTGTCCACCTACGGACTGAGCTCGGTCACCTATCAGACCTTCCCGGGTGACGGCAGCGCCTTGTCCGGCCCCGAAGGCCGCAACGTCATCGGCCAGATCACCGGCGCCACGAAGCCCGGCGAGATCGTCGTCATCGGCTGCCACCTGGACGACATGAACGACACCACCTGGCCGACCGGGATCGCGCCCGGCGCCGACGACAACGCCTCGGGTTGCTCGGCCGTGCTCTACCTGGCCAGGTCGATGGCCGGCAAGCACTTCGCCCGGACCATCCGCTTCTGCTTCTTCGACGCCGAGGAGAACGCCCCCTGGGACACAAAGGTGGGCAATCTCTACGGCTCGGGCTACTACGCGGCTCAGGCCAAGGCCGCGGGCGAGAACATCGTCGCCATGGTCGAGGCGGACGCGCTGGCCTACAACCCCTCAAAGTCGTCCGGGAGGGTCGTGGAGATGCACACCCGCAAGGCAGCCAAGGATCCCGGCAAAGGCGATGCGGCGATCGCCACCATGTGGACGGACGCGATCTCGACCTACAGTATCACCGGCATCACGACGACAAAGTACGCCCAGAGCATGAGCTGGAGCGACCACGGGGCCTTCTGGCAGTGGGGTGGCTACGGCGGCGTGACGGGGTATCACGCGACCCTGCTCATCGAGGAGGAGTGGGTCAACTACAACACGAACTGGCACACGGCCAAGGATACTATGTCCACCTTCGACTGGACCCAGTACGTGGCAGTCACCAGGAGTCTGGTCGCCTTGGCCGCCCACGAGGCCGGCATCATCCAGTGAGGGGGAGCACGGGGGCAGGCTACTCCATCCGTCGGCACGCCGTCGCCGGCGCCATGCAAGGCGAGTCATGACGTCACAGCGCCGCGCGCGACCCGCCGCCGCGCCGCGGCCATCCCCAGGAGGAGAGCGATGAGACCAGCCAGCCCGACCGCAGCAAGACGTCTGGGCGCCGTCGCGGGCGCCGTCATGGCGACGGTGTGCCTGATCCTCGCCGCTTCGGGTGCGGCAGCAGCCAGCAGTCCGTCGCCGAGCGCGTCGTCCGGGAAGGTCATCTATCGCTACGGCACGCTGGAGGCCGTGGACAACCTGAACCCGTTCATCGGCTACAGCGGCGTCGACTACATGGTCTACCAGGAGAACTACGACTTTCTCGTCGGCTTCGAACCCGAGAAGCTGCAGCCGCGGCCCGAGTTCGCCGAGAGCTGGAGCAGCTCGCCCGACGGCAAGACGTGGACCTTCAAGATCCGCCCCGGCATGACGTGGCAGGACGGCCAGCCGGCGACCGCCCGCGACGTGGCCTTCACGTTCACCTACATCCTCGAGAACAACCTCGCCAACTTCCTGTCCTACACCACGTTCATCAAGAAGGTGACGGCTCTCGACGACCTCACCGTGCAGTTCGAGTGCAGCAGGCCCAAGGGCGACATCCTGTCGATGAAGG
>JBAXRL010000170.1:0-6137 GCA_037131205.1 Actinomycetes bacterium
GCTTCGGCAAGGCGCTCGACGGGGCGGCCCGGCTCCTCCGCGAGCGGATCGTGGCGCGCGCCGCCGACCTCTGGATGGCGCGCGGCGTCGAGGAGGTGGCCCTCGTCCCGGGCGCCGTCCGGCACCTCCCGACCGGCCGGGAGCTGCCGCTCTCGCGGCTCGCCTCGGCGATGGGGGAGCCGGAGCGGGTCGCGGTCCACCGCTGGCGGGCGCCCGTGGCGGCGGACGGCCAGCGGGCGAGCGAGGCGATCCGGCTCCACGGCTTCCCGCACCGGGTCTTCGCGTTCGGCGTCCACCTCGCCCTGGTCGAGGTGGACGAGCTGACGGGCCAGCTAGGGGTGGACCGGTACCTCGCGGTCACGGACTGCGGCGCCCTGGTCAACCCTCAGCTGGCCACCCAGCAGGTCCAGGGGGCGGTGGCCCAGGGGCTCGGCCTCGCACTCTCAGAGGAGCTCATCGTCCAGGGCGGCCGGATCGAGACCTCGAGCCTCCGCACCTACCTCGTCCCGACCTCCGTCGACGTCCCGGAGATCGAGACCCTCTTCGTCCCGGTCCACGAGGAGACGGGGCCCTTCGGCCTGAAGGGGGTCGGCGAGATCGCCGTCAACGGCCCGGTGCCGGCCGTGGCCAACGCCCTGGCCGACGCATGCGGTATCCGGCTCCCCCGGGCCCCGTTCACGCCTGAGCGGATCCTCGCGGCCCTTCGCGGCCGGGGGAACGGAGAGGCGCGATGAGGCTCGAGCTCGTCCTCAACGACGCCCCGGCGGCGCTCGACGTCCCCCCCGACCGCCGCGTCGTCGACCTCCTCCGCGAGGAGCTCGGCCTGAAGGGGACGAAGGAGTCGTGCGGGGCGGGAGACTGCGGCGCCTGCACGATCCTCGTCGACGGCGAGAGCCGGCTCTCCTGCCTGATGCTCGCCGCGCAGCTTCAGGGGCGCGCGGTGACGACGGTCGAGGGGCTCTCTCCCGACGGCAGCCACCCGCTCCAGGAGACGTTCGCCGCGCACGGGGCGGTCCAGTGCGGCTACTGCACGCCGGGGATGCTCCTCGCCGCCGCCGACCTGCTCGCCCGCGACCCGGACCCCGACCGGGAGGCGATCCGCGAGGGGCTCTCGGGGAACCTCTGCCGCTGCACCGGGTACGTCAAGATCGTCGACGCCGTCGCCGCCGCTTCTGCCGCCACCGTCGGCGTCCCTGACCAGAGGAAGCGATGAGGGAGGTCTTCCTCCCCCGCTCCCTCGACGAGGTCTGGGATCTCCTCGACCGGCATCCCGGGGCGGCCCCCTACGCCGGGGGGACCGACCTCCTCGTGGCGATCGCCGAGGGGAAGAGGAGCCCAGCCGCGCTCGTCTGCCTCGAGCGGGTGGGCGAGCTCGGCGGCGTCGAGGAGCGGGGCGATCGCGTCTGGCTCGGCGCGGCGGCGACCTACTCCCGCCTCCTCGGCTCTCCCCTCGTCCAGCAGGAGCTACCGCTCCTTTGCCGGGCGATGCGGACGGTCGGGTCGCCCCCCGTCCGGCACATGGGGACCCTCGGCGGCAACGTCGTCACCGCCTCGCCAGCGGGCGACACGCTCCCGCCGCTCCACGTCCTCGGCGCCGAGGTGGAGCTCGCGAGCCGCTTCTCCCGTCGGCTCCTCCCGATCGCCGACTTCGTCGTCGGCCCGGGAGCGACCCGCCTCGCGCCGGGCGAGCTCCTCCTCGGCGTCGCCGTCCCGAAGCCCCCCGCCTCCGCCGTCGGCCACCACGAGAAGGTGGGACGCCGCAAGGCGCTCGCCTGCGCCGTCGCGAGCCTCGCGGCCATCCTCGACCTGGCGGAGGACGGCATCGTCCGGAGCGCCCGGCTCGCCTGGGGGAGCGTCGGGCCGACGGTGGTCCGGGTGCCGGAGGTGGAGGCGGCGCTCGCGGGGAGGAGGCTGGAGCGCGGCCTCCTCGCCTCCCTCGCCCCGGCGGTCGAGCGGGCGGTCGCCCCGATCGACGACGTCCGGGCGAGCGCTGCCTACCGGCGCGTCGTCTCCGGGCTTCTGCTGGAGCGGCTCTCGCTCCTCGGGCCGGCGGCATGAGCGACGGCGCCCGGCCCCTCTTCACGCGCGACTTCTTCCTCGTCTCGGGCGTGGTCTTCCTCGCCCAGGTGATCGCCGCGGCCTTCTTCCACTTCGACGAGCACCTCCTCTCCCGCGGGATGACAGAGCAGGCGGCCGGGTTCGTGATCGGCGTCTTCTCGCTCGCCGTCCTCGTGGTCCGGACCGGGGTCAGCCCTCTCCTTCACGCGGGGAACGCCCGCCGCGTCTCGGTCGCCGCCGTGGCGGCCTTCCGCCCTCATCCCGTCCCTGTTCCGAGGAGGTCCCCATGACGATGACAAAGGCCGAGGCAGTCCAACGGATCGTCTCCGAGCCCCGGGAGGTCGCGCCGGGCCAACCGGTCGAGATCGGCCGGTTCCGCCCCGAGGACGCCTGGGGGGTGGCGCGCGTCTTCCACGCGATCTACGGCGACGGCTACCCGGTCGACGTCGTCTACGTGCCGGAGCGGCTGATCGCCGCGAACGCCGACGGAACGACGGTCAGCGTCGTCGCCCGCGTTCCGTCCGGCGACGTCGCCGGGCACGTCGCCCTCTACCGGAGTTCGGCTCCGTACCCCGGCCTCCAGGAGCTGGGCCAGTGGGCGGTGATCCCCGCCTACCGCGGCGGGGTCCTGGCGCTCCGGATCCAGCAGATCCTCCTCGACAAGATCGCGCCGACCCTCCCGGTCGACGCGATATACGGCGAGGCCGTGACCAACCACACGATACCTCAGAAGGTGAGCGGGATCCTCGGGTGCAACGACACCGGGATCGAGGTCGACCTGATGCCCGAGGGGGCGCTCGCGCGGGAGGGGGCTCCCGACCGGGTCAGCGTCGTCATGGTCACGCGGACGTTCCACGACCGCCCGCAGAGGCTCTTCGTCTCCCCCGTCTACCTCGACACGGCCAGGTTCCTCGTCGAGGGGTGCGGGATCGACCGGACGCTCGAAGAGTCGACGGCGGCCCCGCCGCCCGGCTCGAAGAGCGCGCTGGCGGCCACCTCCTATGCGGGGGCCGGCGTCCTCCGGGTCGACCTCTCCTCGGTCGGCGCCGACCTCGACGGCGAGGCGGCCGCGCTGGAGGCACGAGCCGACCGCGAGGGGCTCCCCGTCCGGCAGCTCTTCGTCTCCCTTCACGAGCCGTGGGCCGGACACGCGGCGGCGGTCTTCCGTCCGCGGGGCTACTTCCTGGCCGGGTACTTCCCGCGCTGGTTCGACCACGACGCACTCGTCCTCCAGAAGCTGACCCACGCGCCCGGATTCGACCGGATCAAGCTGTACCGCGAGCGGGCGTTCCGGCTCCTGGAGCTGGTCCGGGAGGACCACCGGGCGGTCCGGGCCCTCGCGGCGGCACCCCGGGCCTGAAGGGAACAGGAGGGACCATGAGCGAGGGACGCGAACGGTTCGGACGGCGGCTAGGAAGAAACACCCCCCGGTTTCATCCGGCAGGGTCGGCGCACGCAGGTGGGGAACTGACACCCGAGGTCGAGCACGTGGTCACGCCGATCGACGACGTCCGGGCGAGCGCGTCCTACCGCAGGACGGTCTCCGGGCTCCTCCTCGAGCGTCTCGCACTCTCCGCCCCGCCCGAGTGACTCAATGACTCGGCGGACCATCCGCCACCCGACCGGGCGGCAGCCACCGCCAGGCGACGGCGAACGCCAGCCCTGAGGACAGGGCGCAGAGGCCGAAGACCCGGCTCAGCGCCGAGGCGAGCGCCTGCTGCAGGTCCTGTCGCAACGCCACGGGTAACGCCACCCGGGCCTCCCGCCTGACGAGAGCCGAGAGGTCGACGCCGCCGGCGGGTCCGCCCCGTGCCAGCGCTGAGGCGAGCACGAGACCCATGAGCGCAACGCCCGCGGCGCCTCCGATCGCGCGAGAGAGCTGGGCGACCGAGGTCGAGACGCCGAGCCGCTCGCGGGGGACGACCTGCTGTACGGCCACGACGAGGGTCATCATCGTCAAGCCCAGCCCGGCGCCGATGGTTCCGAGCTCGGCGTGCAGCCAGCCCCTCCAGGCGTCGGGCCGGTGCAGGGTCAGGGCAATGAAACCGGCCGTCAGCAGGAAGAACCCGGAGAGGATGGTGTGCCGCGGCCCAACCCGCAGCAGCAGGCGACCGCCCACAACTGAGAACGTGACCCAGCCGAGCATCAGCGCGGTGAGCGTGGCGCCGGCGCCCGCTGGGGTCGTTCCCAAGACGCCCTGCGCGTAGAGTGGCACGAACGAGACCGCGCCGAACATTGCCATCCCGGCCAGGAACCCGCTGACCACGGCCGTGGCCACGACCGGATCACGCAACAGACCGGGCGGCACCAGAGGGTCGACAGCGCGTCGCTCGACGGCCACGAAGGTCGCCACGAAGGCAGCTCCGGCGGCGAGCGTGGCGAGCCGCCCGGGCTCGAGCAGGTGGCGCGGGTCGTTGGCCCCCGCCAGGCCGAAGAGCAGGGCCGTCAGGCCTGCGGTGAAAGTCGCCGCCCCCAGGAAGTCGATCGAGGGGCGGGAGGTCCGGCGCGGCTCGCGCAGCGCCAGTCCGATGATGGTCGCCGCGACGCCGCCGACGGGCAGATTGAGGAAGAACACCCAGCGCCACGAGAGCGCCTCGGTGATGTACCCGCCAGCTGGCGGCCCTACGACGCTCGCCAGGCCCCACACGCTGCTGAAGAGCCCCTGCACCCGGGCCCGCCCGCCGACGTCGTGGACGTCCGCGATGATGGTCATGCCAAGGGGGATAAGCCCCCCCGCCCCGAAGCCCTGGAGGACCCGCGCCGCGACGAGCTGCTCCATCGAGCCCGATATCCCGCACAGCCAGGAGCCAGCGAGGAAGAGGAGTATGCCGGCCTGGTAGAGGCGCCGCCGCCCATAGAGGTCCGAGAGCTTGCCCCAGAGCGGGACCGTGACCGTGGACGCGAGCAGGTAGGACGAGAACACCCACGTATAGTGCTCGAGCCCGCCGAGCGAGGCGACGACCGTCGGCATCGCGGCGCTGACCACCGTGGCCTCGACCGCGGCCAAGGCGGTGCCGGTGAGGACCCCGACGGTCACGGCCACTCGCCGTCCCGGCGAGAACGGCGGCAGGTCGTCGATCGCGGTCGAGCTGGCCGCGCCCCCGTTGGGCCCGGCTCTCCCGCCGCTCATTATCCGGCCATTCGGACCGAAGGCTCGTTTCTCGACAGCTCCCAGATCAGGCTTCCGGGAAGCCCGGTCAAGGCGTCCCTCACGGCCTCTGCGACATCTCCGAACTGGGCGCTGAGTCGATCCGTCATGGGCGCGATGTCAGCGGCCCCGAGCTCCGTTTCGTGGCAGTCGACCGGGGTGAGGCCCGCGCGGGCGAACGCCTTGATGAACGAGGCGTGGCTGTGGGGGAAGTTCCGGACGAAGTTCAGCGAGCCGTCAGCCAGGCTGAAAACCGCGTGCTGCAACACGAGAGAAAGGGTGGGGTGCAGCTCGGAGATGAGAACGTGCCCGCCGGGCCTCGTCACCCTGGCCAGCTCCCCGACGGGCGAAATCAGATCGCGGCAATGGCTCAGCACCAGTGCGCACACGACCAGGTCCATGCTCGACGACTGGACGGGGAGCGCCCCCACGTCCCCGACGCGAAACTCGACGTCCGGGAGCCTGGTCCGCGCGATCTCGAGCATTCCCGCGGACGCGTCGACGCCGATGACGCGGTGGCCCTTCTGCAACAGGAACTCGGTGTGCCGGCCGGTCCCGCAGCCGGCGTCGAGCGCGTCCCCGACCGCGAACCGTCCCATGATCTCCCGCATGAGCGCGCCCTCGCATTCCCGCAAGGGATCGGGCCGCGAGTCGTAGCAGCCCGACCAGCGGGCGTAACCCGTGCAGCAGTCCTGTTCCAGAACCTCTGCCGGGCGAGCGCCAGGCGCCCGCTCGGACTCAGCCAGGACGGAACGGACCTCGGCCACCCGTCTCTCGGCGGCGCTGTTGTCTTCCTGGAACCAGGTGCGCAGCAGGGCGAGACCTTCCAGGCCCAGCAAGAAGTGGCGGAGATCAATATGATAAGCCATCACACACCTCGGGAACATACTCTCGCGAGGAGACGACGGTCAAGGCCCGACCATTCGCTCCC
>JBAXRL010000171.1:0-6122 GCA_037131205.1 Actinomycetes bacterium
GATGGTCGACGAGCGCTCACAGTGCGCCAAGCGTATCACCGGCGCGCCGGCGCGCGGGAGCGCGGGCGGGCATGGCGGGACCGGCTGCGCCCGCCGTCCCCCCCTTTTCGCGGCCAACGAGCCTCGCGCCTGCTCATTGGTAGTACAGTATGGGTACGGTCGTGCCGGAGTCGCAGGCACTTGGCCGGTGCATCCGCGCCGGCGGCGCGGTCACGACCACACCGAAACCAGGAGGTGGGGTCATGAAGGGCAGGCTCGCGATTCTCATCGTGCTGTCGTTGACGGCGATGCTTGTCGCCGTGCCGGCGGCGTCGGCGTTCAGCATGTCGGTGACGGGCATCGCGCCGTCCAGCGGGCAAGCGGGCGCGACAGTCCAGTGCATGGTCAGCGGCGCCTTCTACGCGCCGGTCGACGGGCTCCTCACGATCAAACCGGCGTTCTCCCTGGAGTATGGGATGAACCCCCCGATAGTGGGCGTGACGGATGCCGCCTCGGTCACGGCGACGTCGGCGAGCGTCTCGTTCACTCTGCCGGCCACCGCCCCCGCCGTCTGGTACACACTCGAGGCGACGCAGAATCACGGCTTCGGGCCCATCACCGACACGTACTCTCTGGCCCACGCCTTCCAGGTGGCGCCCACGATCTCAGCGCTCAGCCCGAACACCGCCACGGCCGGCGCCGGCGAGCTCACGCTGACAGTGAACGGCGGCGGTTTCGTGAATTCGGCGGGCCTCATCCAAGGCTCCAGCGTGCGCTGGAACGGGGCGGCGGTCGACACGACGTTCAACTCCGCGACGAAGCTGACCGCCATCATTCCCGCGGCCAAGCTCACCACGGCCGGGACCGCCGAAGTCACGGTGATGAACGTGACCGCGGACACGACCAGCGCTCCCGCGACCTTCACGATCGGGGCGCAGGCGCCGATTCTCACGTCCCTGAGCCCCACCTCGGTCTGGGCGGGCTACGTCAGGAACGACGTGGTGCTGACGGTCAACGGCTCCAGCTTCCTCGCCGGCGCCCACATCTTCCTCAGCGGGGGCGAAAAGGCGGCGACGACCTTCGTCAGCGCCTCGCAGCTCACAGTGCCGCTTGTGGCGGCCGACATCGCGACGCCGATGTCGCTCATCGTCAGCGTCAGGAACCCGCCGTTCCCGCCGGGCGTACCGAGCGCCCTGGCGCTGCCTCTCCCGGTGCAGGCCGAGACCACCGACCCGGCGGTCACGATCGCCGGCGCCGACGCCGGCTGGCACAATGCCCCGGTGGCGCTCACGTTCAGCGCCACCGACAGCCAGTCCGGCGTGCAGAAGGTGCAGTACCGGTCGCCGCCGACGGTCGCGGCCTGGGTCGACGGCACGAGCTACACGGTGCCGACCACCACCCAGGGAGCAGTCATCGTCAACGCTCAGGCGCTCGACTGGTGCAACAAGGTCGGCGTCTCCAGCGCCACGGTCAATATCGACATCACGAAACCGACGACCGACGCCCTCAACGCGGTCAGCCTGAAGCGCAACAAGACCGCCACGCTCAAGTTCCGCATCGGCGAGCCGGTCGGCCTCAGCCCCAGCGCCGCGGTCGTCATCGAGATCAAGGCGGCCGGCGGCGGCCGCACGATCAAGACGATCCCTATCGACGGGGTGCTCGTGAACGCCGACCAGACGTGCGCCGTCAAGGCCTCCTTCAGGAAGGGCTCCTACAAGTGGTACGTGTACGCCACCGACCTGGCCGGCAACACGCAGGCCAACATCGACTCGGCGAAGTTCACGGTGAAGTGAGGCGGGACGCCGCCCGGGCGGCGGACCACGCATGACGGCGGCGGGCGGCGGCCGAAGGGCCGCCGCCCGCCGCCGTGCGTTTGGGCGCCGATGCGCGCCGCACGCGGCCGCGCCCCACCCGCGGCCCCGCGCGTGCGGGGCGCGTGCGGTAAGCTTGCCGCATGACCGACAAGATCCGCCTCACACAGTTCGCCGCCAAGAGCGGTTGAGCGGCCAAGCTGGGTCCGTGCGACCTGCAGGCCGTGCTTGACGCTCTTCCGCGCAGCTCCCCGGAGTTCGCGCGGCTGCTCGAGACGCACGACGACGCTGCCGTCACGCGCGTCTCCGACGACCTCTGCCTGGTGCAGACGGTCGACTTCTTCACGCCCATCGTCGACTCGCCCTACTGGTTCGGGCAGCTTGCCGCGGCCAACGCCCTCAGCGACGTGTACGCCATGGGCGCGCGACCGCTCACCGCGATGAACCTCGTGGCGTGGCCCGCCGACCTCGGCATGACGCACCTCTCGGAGATCCTTCAGGGCGGCGCCGAGAAGGTGATGGAGGCCGGCGCGGAGCTCGCCGGCGGGCACTCCATCGACGACAAAGAGCCCAAGTACGGGCTGGCCGTCACCGGTGTGGCCCGCCCCGAGGAGATCGTCTACAACGCCGGCGCACTGCCCGGCGACAGGCTGGTGCTCACCAAGCGCCTCGGCATCGGTGTGCTGGCCAGCGCTCTCAAGAAGGGGCTGATCACCGAGGACGACATGATGCCGGCGATCGAGGAGGCCGCAACTCTCAATGCGGCGGCGGCGGTCGTCATGGCGGCCATCGGCGCGCACGCCTGCACCGACGTGAGCGGCTTCGGCCTGCTGGGGCACCTCGGCGAGATGCTCCAGGCGAGCGCCGTCGGCGCCCTAGTGCGGGTCGCCGACGTGCCCCTGCACGACGGCGTCGTCGAGCTCATCAAGCAGGCTGTGTACGCCGGCGGCCTGCGCAGCAACCGCGACTTTCTGCTGCCGCGTCTGCGCGGCACGGACGGCACGTCCGGGCACATCGACGAGCAGGACCCGCGCGTGCTGGCACTGTTCGATCCGCAGACGTCCGGCGGCCTGCTCATCTCCGTGGCCGCCGACAAGCATGCGGCGCTTCTCTCGGGGCTTCGCGAGAGCGGCGTGACGGGCTGGACGATAGGCGAGGTCACCGCCGGGTCGCCCGGTGTCATCGTGCTCGAAGGCTGAGCCGCGGTGCTGTCCGCACACCTGCCCGGCGGTGACGCGTGAGCCCCGAGCGCAAGCCCGGCGACCCCGGCTGGAAACCCAGCGACGAAGATATCCTGGCGGCGCAGGCGCCGCGTCCTCAGTTCGCCCTGCGCGTGCTGTCGGTGCTCCCGTTCATCCTGTTCGGGGCGTTTTCGGTGATCGCTTTCGTCGCGTGGATCGCCGTGGTCATCTTCGGCAGCGGCACCGATCGCGGGGCTGTGTGGCAGTGGGCCGCCGGGCGCGGCGTCGGCGAGGTCGTGTCGCAGGTGGCCCTG
Organism: Actinomycetes bacterium; assembly: GCA_037131205.1. Classification (GTDB taxonomy): domain Bacteria; phylum Actinomycetota; class Thermoleophilia; order UBA2241; family UBA2241; genus CAIXSE01. The sequence continues at coordinate 3,286 of JBAXRL010000171.1, forward strand.
GCGATCGTGATCGGGCTCATCCCCGTGGGCGTGGCGGTCCTCTCCATGTGGGCGACCCTGCGCGGCTTCAGCGACAGCCCGGCGCTCTTGTTCTGGTTGTTCACCGAGATCGTCTTCGCCGCCGCCGCGCTCGCCCTGGTGCTGGGGCGCGTGCAGTGGCCGGAATTCATGGCGAGCATCGCCCTGAAGGGCACGGAGTGGTGGTTCGCCTTCGTCGTGGTGGCGTATTCGATGACCGTGGCGCACTTGCGCGTGCGCCGCGATCGGAGGACGCTCGCGGTGGAGGACGACGATGGCTGAGCGGGACGAATCAGCGGCGCGCGGCGAGAAGGCCGGCGCGGACGGGCGCGCGCGGCTGCGCGCGCTGGCCGCCGTCGACGAAGTGCTGCGCGAGCCGGCGGCGCTCGCGCTGCTCGAGCGCTACCCGCGCGAGCTCGTGGTGGCCGCGGTGCGCGCGGTCATCGAGCGGCTGAGGGCCGAGATCCTCGCGGCGGGGGCGGCCGGCGAGGCGTCCGCCGCGCAGGCGGCGGACCTCACGCCGGCCGCCCTCGTGCCCTGGGTGGCGCGGCTTCTGGCGACGGCGGTCACGCCGTCCCTGCGCCGCGTCATCAACGCCACCGGCGTGGTCGTGCACACCAATCTCGGCCGGGCGCCGCTGCCGCGGGAGGCGGTCGACGCGGTCGTCACCGCCGCCTCCGGCTACACCGACCTCGAGTACAGCCTGGCGCGCGGCGCCCGCGCCTCGCGACAGGACCACGTGCACGACGTGCTCTGCACGGTCACCGGCGCCGAGGACGCGCTGGCCGTCAACAACAACGCCGCGGCGGTGCTGCTCGCCCTGGCCGCCACGGCCCGTGGCGGCGAGGTGCTCGTCGCCCGCGGCCAGCTCGTGGAGATCGGCGACGGCTTTCGCATCCCCGACATCCTCCGCGAGAGCGGCGCCGTGCTGGTCGAGGTGGGTACCACCAACCGCACCTACCTCAAGGACTTCGAGGACGCCTGGACGGAGCGCACGCGCGCCGTCATGCGCGTACACACCAGCAACTACCGCATCGTCGGCTTCACCGCGGAGCCGGCGCTCGAGGAGCTCGCCGGCCTGGCCCACGAGCGCGGCGCCGTGCTCGTCGACGACCTCGGCAGCGGAGCCCTGGCCGGGCTGCCGCTGTTCGCCGAGGAGCCGGCGCTCACCGGCAGCATCGCCGCCGGCGCCGACGTCGTGACCTTCAGCGGCGACAAGCTGCTGGGCGGCCCGCAGGCCGGCGTAGCCGTGGGCCGGGCCGCGACCATCGCGGCGATGCGCCGTCATCCGCTGGCCCGCGCCCTGCGCATCGACAAGCTCGACCTGGCGGCGCTGGACGCGGTGCTGCGGCTCTACCTCGATCCGGCGCGCGCCCTCGAGCGCGTACCGACGCTGGCGGCGCTCGCCGCGCCGCTCGCCGAGGTGCGCGCCCGCGCAGAGCGCCTCCGCGACCTGCTCACGGGCGCGGGCGCGGCGGCGCTGCCCGCCGAGCGCGTCGCGCTGCTCGACACGGTCGCGCGGGCCGGGGCGGGGGCGCTGCCGGTCACCGAGCTGCCCAGCGTCGCCGTGGCCGTGAGCGTGGCCGGCGACGCCGACGGGCGCGCCGCCGCGCTGCGCCTCGGCGCGCCCGCCGTCGTCTGCCGCCGGCACGACGGCCGTCTGCTCTTCGACCTGCGCGCCGTGCGCGACGCCGAGCTGGAAGACCTGGCCGGCGCCGTGCTGGCGGCGCTCGCCTGACGGGCGTCTCGTGCCGGGCAGACCCGACACGACCGGCCCGTCCCGGGACGCCGCCGTCCCGCTGACCCTCGGCACGGCCGGCCACATCGACCACGGCAAGACCGCGCTGGTCACGCTGCTCACCGGCAATAACACCGACCGCCTCCGCGAGGAGCAGGAGCGCGGCATCTCCATCGAGCTCGGCTACGCGGAGCTGCACCTGCCGGGGGGCGGCCGCCTGAGCGTCGTCGACGTCCCCGGCCACGAACGCTTTGTGCGCACCATGGTGGCCGGGGCCACCGGCATCGACCTCTTCCTGCTGGTGATCGCCGCCGACGACGGCGTGATGCCGCAGACCATGGAGCACGTGGCGATCATCGAACTGCTTGGCGTGGAGCGTGGCGTGGTGGCGCTCAGTAAGGCTGACCTCGTGGACGAGGAACTACTGGGGATGGCCGAGGAGGACGTGCGCGAGTTTCTCGCGCAGACACCGTACTCCGGCTGCGAGGTCGTCACCGTGAGCGCCCGCGACGGGCGCGGTACGGCCGCGCTGCTCGCCGCGCTGGAGCGCGCCGCCGCACAGGTCACGGCGCGCCGCCGCGGCGGCCCCGCGCGCCTGCCGGTCGACAGGGTGTTCCCGCTCAAGGGCATCGGCACGGTGGTCACGGGCACGCTGTGGCGCGGTGAGATCCACGCCGGCGACGCCCTGGTGGTCGAGCCGGGCGGCAGGCGCACCGTCGTGCGCAGCGTGCAGGTGCATGATCATGAGGCCACGGTCGTGCGCGCCGGCAGCCGCGTGGGCGTCAACCTGCGCGGCCTCGACCGCGGCGCCGTGGAGCGCGGCAGCTGGCTGGTTTCACCCGAATCGGCCTTTCGCGTTTGCCGGCGCTTCGACGCTTGGGTGCAGGTGGCGCCCGGCGGGAGGCCGCTGCGCTCCGGGCAGCAGGTGCGCCTGCACCACGGCACGGCGCAGTATCTCGCGCGCGTGGCTCCGCTCGAGGGCCGCGAGATCGCCGCGGGCGCGCAGGCGGCGGTCGTGCGGCTCGACGGCGACGCCGTGGTCGAGCCGCACGATCGCTTCATCCTGCGCGCCCTCTCACCG
>JBAXRL010000172.1:0-6056 GCA_037131205.1 Actinomycetes bacterium
GGCCGGTGATCCAGGTCACCCAGATGTAGGCACGACCCCTCGGAACGGTCATGTCGCGCCCCCGCCGTCGATGATCCCCTCCATGGGAAGCCGTATCACCCAAAGTATGGGCGCACGCAACGGCGGCCGTGAACGCTCCCCATCATCAACCATGCCGATGGGGGCACTCTCAGCGCGCAGACCTGGAAACCCGAGGTGGGGAATTGTCTGACGCTGAGGTGGGGAATCATCTCACGCTGAGGTGGGGAATTGCGTGACGTTCGACAGGCATCCCTTCCAGCGCCTCGTCAGTCTAATTGCCGCGAACTGGCAAGGGTGACGATGGGTTGGGAAGGCCGACAATGCGAGGAGTGAACGCATCCGCCCTGTGTCATGAAACTACGGCAGGGGGCCAAAGCCCCGTGCGCCCCCCCTGGTTGAACAGTCGAGTGGACAAACTGGTCAGAAAGCCCGGACAGCACGCACCCTGTTCGTGGGGTCCTTGAAGCTGCCGCTGCAGCTCTGGTCGCCATTGACGAAGTACTGGATCCACGCGTAGTTCTCGACGCTCTCGTCCTCGGAAGAGCTCCAGTACCAGGGCTGGTCACCCCGAGTACTGTGGAAACCGCCGATCGCGACTCGGTTGAGGAACAGCTTGTTGAGCTCATCCTTGCTGGGCAGGCACCAGTCGCTGTAGCCGCCGCCGTTGTAGGCGCGAGCCAGACCAGCCGCGTAGGTAGTGCCGGCGCCGTTCTGGGCGATGATCGCGTCCGTGTTGGCGGCGCCGCTGCCGATGGCTGTGCGGGTCGCTCCTGGTACGAAATTCCATCGGTGGGCGTGGACTACCCACATGATTCCCGCACGTTGATCGGCGGCTGCCGCGATCAAGCCGTGCGTCTCTCCGGGTACGTAGCCGGGGTCGCCGCTCTGAAGGATGTAGGCGAGTGTGCCGCCCTCGTAGGGATCGCCGATAGCGAGAGGCTTGCCTGTGGGTGTCTCGGACTGGAGCATGTGGTACCCCCTACTATGAAGGCGCGGCGCTGGGCGTCACGCCGCTTGAGCGAGCCACGCCGGGCGCGAGCGCCGCGCTGCGCGGCGTCACCGCACGAAGAGAGCGCGTGCTGCCGAAGCGCACGGCCATGCTCCTGACTTCCCCATTGCAGGCGGAAGCAACGGCGACCATGGATGTTGGCCCGGAGACCCCGCAGGCTGTTTGAGTGCCGGGCATCAGTCAGCGAGCAGCATGGTGCTTGGGTCGACGAGGAAGTCGCGGCCGTCATCGAGGACAAGTCGCCAGTTCGGCCGCTTCTTCTCGACGCGCACGACCGGGCAGAAACCGCCCCGGCTTGTCCTGTGGTAGGCGCGCTTGCGCTTCCGGCGTGACGCGCGGCTGAGCGTGACGCGCGGCTGAGCGTGACGCGATCCAAGGTGCTCCTTTCGGTCATGCTCAGTAGCGCCGGCGATGGATGCGGCGGTTCAACGTGCGGCGCTCGTGCTCGCGGTAGCAGCGGTCACGCTCGCGGCGCTGCTGGGCAGCACGAGCACGCAGATCGGCGGCCTCGTCGGTGTTGCCGTCCGCCTTTGCCTTCTCCGCCTGCGCCAGGAGCCCGACGCGCAGACGTTCGTACACCTCGCCGTTGTTCTGCCACGCGCCGCCGCCAGGCGGGCTCTCGCGCTCGACCATCACTGGTCGGCTGGGCCGGCGCCGGTATTGAAGAACGCCATGAGCGTCGTCAGGTCGGTCAGCACCGATAGGATCGCCTCTGCGGTGCCGCCGATCTGGTGCTGTCCGCGGTGGATGCGATACTCCGTGACCTGCCCCTTTCGCTCAATCTCGAGAACAGATTAGCAGCGAGGTCGGACGGACCCGGGCTCAGAGGGAGTCGGCAAGCGCATCCCGAGTCACTCCGTCGTTACTTCACCACCATGCTCCTTGATGAACTCATCCAAGGGCTGCATGTTCTCCGCGAAGAGCGCGTAGCCCATCCACTGCACCGTCGCGACCAGGTAGTCGGCGTGTTCACGCGCCGGCAGTCGCAGCAGTTCGTTCTTGAACGCCCTCGACTTCGGCTGATGGTTGGCGATGATGAACAAGACTTCCGGCGTCTGGGTCACCTCGGTGACCTCGATCCCCTTCATCCGCTCCGGCACCGAGGGCAGGCTGAGCCGCTGCTTGATCTCGAATGTGGATCGTAGTTCGCGACGCAGGAGCTCGTACGGGCCCGACGTCGGAGCGCCCTGGTCGGGCGCCAGAAACGCCTCGATATCGCGCACGTGTTTGGCCAGACCCGGCGAGAGGTCCTTGCCCTCGGGACCGGCCGGATGCGAGGCGAGCGCCGCGTCCCCGGTCTTCATCCCCATGATGACCGGCGTGACGGCGCCACTCCCCCGACTGCCGCCATTGACCGGCCAGCGGAGGCCGACCATGTCGAAGCGGAAGTCGTGATTCCGGTCAGGAAACGCGGCGGGCGACTTCGCGTACTCGATGTCCACGATCATGTAGTCGGACTTGTCGCCGGACACGTGCCGGTTGTTGTCGCGCACCACTGCCTGCTGGTACTCGCGCTCGATCTTCGGATGCTTGGGGAAGCGGATGTCCATCGCCTGCTTGTGATGCGAGAAGGCGTCGACCCACGCCTGCGCGTCATCCGCGCTCGCGATGGTGGCAGGGGGCCGCTCTGGGAGCCAGCAGCGGTAGTCGCCCTCCGCGCCGCAGTAGCGCCAGTCGAAGTGCGCTGCGAACCGGGTCGCGTCGCTGTTGGCGGTCAGCTTCAGCAGGCTGCCACCCCGGTAGTAGACGTTCACGCAGCCGTTGCGGATCTCGAGGCTGATCGTGTCGTCGTGCTGCAGGCGATCGAGGATCGGCCGCAGGATGCCGGACTCGAACTGCTGGATGAAGGGCTCGCTGATGCCGCGCTGCGGGAGCGTGTCGAGCATCAGACCTCCGCGGGTCCAGTGGCGTTGGAGCAACTCGGATCGATGCGGCGCTGCAGCTTCCGCCCCGCGTCCTTGAACGCTTTCAGGTTCTCGCCGATGGCTGCCAGCGGGACACTCGGCTCCAAAGCCGACATGTCAAAGGCCGACCCGAGCGCAGCCCTGAGGTCGCTCTTGTAGTCGGCGAGGACGGCCTCCGGCACGGTCTCCGGCGGCCATTTCACGGTCACCACCAGCTTCCTGGCATCCTCGACGTAGTTGAAGAGAACATCATGGGGCCTTCGCTGCCGCTCGGCTTGCGCACGTGCATGTAGAAGCCGAAGGTCGGCGACACCCTCGACCCGGCCGCCTGGATCCGCCCTCCATAGCCTTCCTGCTTTGCGAAGAGGAAGAGATCGCGCACGGTGGAGTCGTCACTGGCCAGAAACACGTCCTCGATCTCCTGATCGGTCCAGGCGCGAGCGCGCGTCTGACGGGTGCGCCCTTGCGCGGCCGAGGCCAGGTTCTCCTCGATCTCCTCGACGCTGGTCGTCTCGATGGTGACGCCCGGCTGCGGCGAGCCGGCCTCGATGGCCACGCTGACCGCGGTGCGCGCGACGATCTCGGTCGAGAGCCGCACATTGGGCACGTACATGACCGCGTCTGCCGGCCCGTCTTTCGGCACGAACGGGGTGACCTCGACGACGTCGAGCGAGAAGCTCAGATGCGACTGCGCCGAGACGCTCCTCGCCACTTCGTAAAGACCCGCCGGAACGTTGTCGCAGGCGACGACGATGTGGACGTTGCCGTCCTTCGAGTTGCCGAGAAAGGCTGCAGCGAGCTCCTCCGGATCCTCCTCGCCGGGGAACCTGTCATGCACGAAGGCGACCCAGTCGGACGCAGCCCCGCCGCTGAACAGCTTCACCGTCTCAGCCTCCGAGAGCGCGGACAGCGAGGATGCGTAGTCGATGGCCTGGGCGATGACGCTGCGATTCCTGAGCTCGGGGTTGGCGAACAGCTTGACCTCGACGATGACGATGTCGCCGCTGGCGGCGAGGAGAACGAGATCGGGGATGACTCCGCGGCTGAGCGGCGTCGCGAACTCCAGCTGGCTGAAGATGGCGTACGGCCCGTAGACGCCGCCGCGCTTGGATTCGAGGCAGAGCAGAGCGGGCGTCTCGGCGAGCACGACCTCGAGATTCTTTTCGCACTTGCCGATCTGGTCCATGGTCGTGGGTCGCCAAAGCGACCTGGAGCCGTCCGGCGCGTGCATGGCGATGGTCGGCCTCATGACTCTCGTCCGCCTCCCGGGGCGGAGACCGCTACCACGTCCGTCCCGCCTTGCTCATGTACGTCCAGATGCTGTGGTCGAGCCGGGCGGCGGAGACGCCGCGCTCCGCCGCCGCCCCGGCGATCACCGCGCGCGCCTGCTCGTAGCCGCTCACGTGCACGCCCGCCTGCTCGAGGAAGCGCGTGAGGTGCGTATCGATGGCGGCCGTGTCCTGCACGCCGCAGAGGATCCTGAAGTAGTCGATGGTCTTCGGGCCGATGCCGTGGACGGCGGCGAGCTTGGTGATGTTGGCGCTGCACGCCGCGTCGGCGCCGTCTCCCGCGGCACGATCTCCGCACAGCCACGTGCGCAGGTCCGGCTCGGTCTCGATGCACTCGGCGATGAACAGCTCGGCGACCGCCTCCATGCGGCCGAGCTTCACGGGGTGCGTCCAGTGCACGACCTCTTCCCCGCCGCGCTCGCGCAGCACGGCCAGGAAGCCTGAGGTGGGGGCCGCCGCCGGGATCGTCATGACGTGCTGCACTCGCGGCCACACGACCGTCTCGTAGCGCAGGCCGGCCTGCAGGACCGCGTCGGTGATGGTGGCGCCCATGTGGTTGTAGGGCAGGGCGAGGTCCTTGAGCACGTCGCAGTCAGGAAGGCCCCGGACATAGTGGGCGAGCCTGATCGCTTCGCTGACGCGCTCGGCTTCCCACGCAGGTCAGGCGTCGCTTTCGCCCGGCTGATCGGATCCAGCGCCCGATTCCCCGTCGAAGTTGGCCGCGCCCGCTGCGACGAGGGCGGAACTCATCTCGATCACCTGGAGCTTACTGGCATCAAAGACGACGACCTCGCCATCCTCGTCAGTCAGCTCGAGGAACCGGTCCAGTTCGGCGCCATCCAATTCGAGGAGAAAGAACACGTTGAACGCCTCATCCTCGTCTTCGGGATCGCAGACGAAGGCCTCGTTTCGGCCGATGAAGTGAAGGCGGGCGGGATGATGCTCCACAGCGTGCAGTTCCGGCATCGCTGCATCCCAGAGGAAATGGACGAGGTCGAGCTGGGACAGGTTGACCGCCACCTCGCGTCCGTCGAGTGTGGAGAAGCGGCAGAAGGCCCCCGGCTCGCCCCAAAGGTTGCGCCTGATCCGGTCGGCGGTCTCCTCGTCGACTTGATACGCGACAGCCTCTTCGCGCCCCGTGAAGAGGTACTTGACGAAGTGCCGCATAACAGTGGCCGTCATTCTCAATCCCTCCCGAGATGTCTGCCCGAATCGCCGGGTCGAAGACCCCCTCTTAATCGTACTCCACGACGATCCCCAACGCTGTCGTGATCTCGTCGAGCTCATCGGCCGACAGGCGACCTTGTCTCTCGACGAACTTGCCGGTGTCGAAGCTCTTCACCTGCATCACGTCCGCAGCCTCGGTGCGCTTGAGTCCATTGGCCTCCGTGGGCTCGATGCGCACCACCCAGGCCCAGCCCTCGAAACGATCCTGCCAGGTCTTCGGCGGCACGACGATCTTGACTGGCACGTTGCCCATGGCATCCGCGCTGATCACAACGTAGGACCGCTTCTCCTGCAGTTCCGCGCCCGCGGTCTTCCCCGGCTTGACCCACCACACCTCGCCGCGCCTGGGCTGAGGGCGGTCTGCCATCAGTACTCGACGAGCTCGTCGTCGGCGGCGTCGGTGGCCTCCGCAGCGTAGAGATCGGCGGCGGCCGCGGCCTGCTTCGCCAGCACGCCCGCCCTCTTGTCTCGCGGCAACGCCGCAAGCGCGCGCCGTCGCGAGGGAGCGCCAGTCGTCTCCAGCGGACGCTCGAGCAGCGCCTCGGCGTCGGCCTGCGTGATGAGCCCTTCTGAGAAGGCGCGCAGCGTCGACTGCGTCAGCCACTG
>JBAXRL010000173.1:0-6044 GCA_037131205.1 Actinomycetes bacterium
GGACCTCCTCGTCGAGCTCGACGCCCTGCAGCGCGCGCTCGGCCGCCTGCAGCTTCTCCTCGACCCCCGTCGTCTGCGCGGCCATCAGCGTCAGCGTGGCCGAGCGCACCAGCAGCCGGGGTCTTGCATCGAGCACCGTTCCTGGAAGAGAGGCCAGCCAGTCGAGGATGGGCATCAGCACACCGCGCAGGTGCAGGTTCATGCCGTCGCTGTCGATGAGACGCTCGGCGCGCTCCACGTCGTCGGCTGCCGTCGCGTGATGAAAGGCCTCCAGGAGCTGGCCGTCGCGTTCGTACCATTGGCTGGCCCGGAAGTGCAGGTCGGCGACCTCCTCCGCCGGGAGACTCTGCCCCAGCCGTCGTCGCAACAGGTCGCCGAAGAGATGGTGGTAGCGGTACCAGCGCCGTTCGTTGTCGAGGGGGATGATGAACAGGTTGGCGCGCTCGATGGCCTGCAGGGTCTCATCGCCCGAGCCGGTCGGGGAGCTCAAGACCGCATCGCACAAGGGGCCGCACAGGCGGTCCAGGACGGACGTGCGCAGCAGGAACGTCTGGACCTCGACGGGCTGTCGCTGCAGGACCTCCTCGAGCAGGTAGTCGAGCACAAAGCGGTGGCTCCCGGTGAAGGAGCGGATGAAGCCGGCGGCATCCGGGAGTCCCTGGAGGGAGATGGCCGCCATCTGCAGGCCGGCGATCCAGCCTTCCGTGCGGGTCTCCAGCGCCTCGACGTCGTCTGCCGAGAGGTCGAGGCCCGCCGCCCGCTTGAGGAACGCGGTGGCTTCGGCGGGCGTGAACCGCAAGTCGGCGGCGCGTAGCTCGGTCAGTTGGCCCCGGGCGCGCAGCCGGGCGAGGGGCAGACGTGGATCCTCGCGGGTGGCGATGACCAGGTGCATCCGCGGCGGCAGGTGCTCGAGCAGAAACGCGAGGGCCTCGTCATCTGGCCTGGAGTCGAGCACGTGGTAGTCGTCAAGAATGAGCACGAAGTCGTCTGGAACGGTGCTGATCTCATTGACGATGGTCGTGAGCACCGACTCGGTCGGCGGCGGCTGAGGGGACTGGAGGGCAGCCACTGCCTCGCTTCCGATCTCCGGCGCGATCGTCCGCAGCGCCGCGACGAGGTAGGTCAGAAAACTCGAGGGATCGTCATCTCTCTGATCGAGCGACAGCCAGGCGACCGGTCGCCCACACCCGGCGGCCCACTCGGCGACCAGTGTTGTCTTGCCGAAGCCGGCGGGGGCAGAGACGAGGGTCAGCCGACCGTGCGTGCCCTCGTTCAGCCGCTCCGTCAAGCGCGCGCGGGCGACAACGCCGGGCCGGGGTGGCGGCACGTACAGCTTCGTGAAGAGAAGTGGGGCAGGCGCTCTACTTGTCACAGCCGCTCCGGGAGCCGCGTCACGGCACACTCACAACCAGTCTATCCGTTCTTGCCGTGCCGGTCCCTCCGCGTGGGTGGAGCGCGTGTCGTTCCGCTGAAGTGATCGGGCGGTAGTGCGGCCCGCCTCTCGGGCCGTGCAGAGGCCGTGCCCCGGAAGCGTGCTCGCGCTTGTCGCGTCGGAGTAGACTCCGATTGTGATCCGACGCACGGAGCTGCGCTCTGGCTTGCCGTCTGTCCGCTGTGCCACACTGTACACCGTGGCAAATTGGGAGGGCTGAATGTCTCAGGTGCAAGAGTACGGCGCCGTCTTCACCAAGTCCTGGGTGGTCGAGTTCATGCTCGATTTCTGTGGCTACGTGGCCGGCGAGGACCTTTCTCGTCGGGTCGCCGTCGAGCCTTCGTGCGGCGACGGCGCCTTCTTGCTGCCCATGATCTCGCGGCTCTCATCGTCGCTTCGTGATTGCGGAGTCGAATTGGCCGAAGCCCGGGGCGCCATCAGGGCGTTCGACCTGCAGGAGCAGCATGTGCAGCGGGCGCGATCCGCCGCTCGCGAAGTCCTGGCCGCCGATGGTTGGCCGGCGGACGACATCGAGCAGGTCGTCGACGGCTGGATCACGCACGGCGACTACCTGCTCACCTATCACGCCCAGGATGCGGACTTCGTCATCGGCAATCCGCCCTACATCCGCAGTGACGACATGCTTCCCGAGCTCCGCGAGGCGTACCTGCGCCGCTGCAAGACGATGACCGCGGGCAGCGATATCTTCGTCGGCTTCATTGAGGCGGGCCTCAGGAGCTTGCGCAAGGGTGGGGTCCTTTGCTTCATCGTTGCCGACCGGTGGATGCACAACAACTACGGCCGCCGCCTCCGCGGGCTTGTCGCTGACTGCTTCTCGGTCGAGGCCGTGATTGAGATGCACGGCATCGACGCCTTCGCTTCGGAGGTATCGGCTTATCCGGCAGTGACGCAGATTCGTCGCGATCGGCAGGGCGAGGTACTGTTCGCCGTAGCCCGCGAGCACTTCGGCGAAGCCGCAGCACGGAGACTCGCTGATTGGGCCAGTGAGGGCGCGCAAGCGCAGCTCACCACGGGCGATTTCCGCGCCGCTCGCCTCCAGCAGTGGTTCCAGACTGAGGCCGTCTGGCCCTCGGCGAGCCCCGCTCGTCTGGCGGTGCTGGAGGATCTCAACGAGCGACTGCGTCCCCTGGAAGACAGCGCGACCGGTACGCGGGTCGGCATCGGCATTGCGACGGGCGCCGATGGCGTGTTTGTGACGGGCGACGGCGATGTTGCCGAGGCCGACAGACTGGTGCCTCTGATCAAGACAGAGCACCTTCGGTCGGGGGCCGCGCGGTGGCACGACACCTGGCTCGTCAACCCCTGGGCCGACAACGGCTCCCTCGTGGACCTCGCAGACTACCCGCGCATGGAGAGCTACTTCGAGGGCAGCGTGCTGCGTCTCAAAGATCGGCACATCGCCAAGAAGGACTCCGCCGAGTGGTTCAGGACCATCGACAAGGTGTATCCCGGACTGCGGGAGAAGCCCAAGCTCCTGCTTCCCGACATGAAGGCGACGATCGAGCCGGTGCTCGACGAGGGTCACGGGTACCCGCACCACAACCTCTACTGGGTAACGTCGGACGTGTGGGATCTGCGCGTCCTCGGCGGCCTGCTCCTGTCCCGAGTCGCGCAGATGTTCGTCGAGGCCTATGGCGTGAAGATGCGGGGCGGGACGCTGCGCTTCCAGGCGCAGTACCTGCGCCTCATCCGCGTGCCTGATCCCGCGTCGATCTCAGAGGAGCTGAAGATGCAGCTCGCGCAGGCGTTCGACGCCCGCGATGTGACCCGCGCTACGGACCTGGCGATAGCTGCCTACGGCCTAACCAGCCTGCCCGACTGACGGAGGATCCTGTGGAGTTCGAGAAGGCGGTTCTCAGCTGCTGGAGCCTGCGTGAAGAGGCTGCGCGGCAGGCTCAAGAGCGCGGCAACACCGACCCGGGTCTGCGCGCCGGGGTCACCGGCGGCGGCCACCTCGACCCACTCGCTGCGCTCGTGAAGAACGTGCTCGTTGACGCAGGCATCCCTGCCGGCGAGATCCACAACGACCGCAGCCGGCTCGAGTTGCCGGGCTACTTTCGGGCGGAGAAGAAGTGGGACGTGGTCGTCGTGCACAAGGGCGAGCTTGTCGCCGCGGTGGAGTTCAAGAGCATCCTCGGCTCGTTCGGCAACAACATGAACAACCGAACTGAAGAGGCCCTGGGCAACGCCACAGACGTCCTCCACGCCGCGGAGAGCGGACTGCTGGGCTTGCAGCCACCGTGGCTCGGATACGTGTTCTTGATGCAGGATGAGCCGGCTTCTCGGTCGCCGGTGCGCGTGAAGGAGCCGCACTTCCCGGTTGACCGCGACTTCCAGGGGGCCTCCTACTTGAGGCGCGCAATGCTGCTCTGCCGGCGGCTGCTCATGAAGAGACTCTACGATGCGGCGTGGTTCGTGCTCGGAGATCCGGGCGCCGACACGGTGTGCGAGCCCGCGGTCGATCTGAGCTGGGCGAAGTTCGAAGCAGCCCTCCGAGGCCGCGTGGGCGAGATTCTGGCGTAGCCTCCAACATTGTTATCGCACCCGAGCTCGCGCAGTCTCGTGTCTGCCACTCGGCGCGGTGTCGGCGACGAACGCAGAGCTGCAGCACCTGCGACGCTTCCGATCGCCGCATACGTCACCTGAACCTGTGGCGCCGTGCGATCGGTCTCTGCCCGGCAGCATGTGAGCGGCGCCTTCAAGGGCGACTTCTGATGATTTCGCGAGTCTCCGGAACCTCCAGCAGCAGCCTCAGGACGACGATCCGTCTTCTGCTGCCGTCATAGTGACCATCATCACTACCTCGCTCAGACTGGCGCCCGCGACTTCCGCCAACGGCAGGTCGCTCGTGCGCAGGGTGTTTACTGAGGCAGCAGTGTCGTCGCGCGAACCTCAGCGACGGGGTTGCGGGCCGCCGCCGCTCCTCGCAGCGCGGCCCGCGGACTTATGGCGCTGACGGCCTCTGGCCGGAGCCGGACCTGACTGCGTCCCGGACCGTGACGAAGACGCTCTCGTCACCGACCGCCTCCAGCGTGCCCGCGCGGCGCAGCAGAGCCAGCCTCTCGCTGTCGACGCGAGCCAGCAGCAGTCGTACGCCTCTGGACCTGAGCTGCACGGCCACCTTCGTCAGGGCATCGGCGCCGTCGAGGTCGATATCCGGAGTGGTCCCGAGGTCGAGCACGACGACGGACGGGTCGGACTCGCCGACCATGCGCAGGATCCGAGCCTTGCAGGCGGCCGCATCGGCGAAGAAGAGCGGTCCGAGTATCGCCGCCACCAGCACCCCTTCGTTTTCGGCCGCGTCGGGGTGGGCACGCGCATCGACCCAGGTGTGCTCGCCCTTGTCGTAGGCCATGCGCCGGACCGGAGATCTTGAGGCGGCCGAGATCAGGAGCAGCAGCGAAAGTACGACGCCGACGATCACGCCGGCCACCACACTGACGAAGAAGAGGCCGATGCCGGTGACCACGAACACGGCGAACGATCGCCGGTCCACCGCCAGGAAGCGGGCGGGCGCCCTCCAGTGCAGCAGGCCGGCGGCTGCGTCGATCACGATGGCGCCGAGCACCGCCTCCGGCAAGGTGGCGAACAGCCCCGTGAGGAAGAGCAGCGTGACGACCGTCAGAGCGGCGACGACGAGCAGGCTGAGCTGCGTCTTCTGCCCCGCGCCGTCGGCGACGCTCGTCTTGCTCAGGCTCCCCGAGACCGGAAAGCCGCCGAGCAGCGCAGACCCGACGTGTGCCCCGCCGAGAGCGATGAGCTCCTGGTCCGTGCTGAACTCTCCACCGTGCCTGGCAGCCATCGCGCTCACGGCGGCTATGGACTCGCTGAACCCCACGAAGACGACGGCCAGCGAGCCGGCGAGCAGCCCGCCCCACTGATCGAGGCTGAGCCCGGTCGGCAGCGTCAGGGACGGAAGCCCCGACGGCAAGTTGCCCACGACGGTGACGCCGCGCGACGTCAGGTCGAACAGCGGCACGACGATGGCGCCAAGGATGACGACCATGATCGCGCGCGGGAGTCTCGGCGCGAAGAAGCGCATGACCAGCAAGAGCGCGACGGCCGTTCCACCGACGGCCAGCGCGTAGAGATCGGTCTGCGGCAGCGCCGTCAGCGTGCCTATCAGCTTGTCCCAGTAGGAACCCTCGACCTTGGCGATGCCGAGGATCTTGTGGAGCTGATCGGCGATCAGCCCGAGGCCGAAGGCGAACACGAACCCCTCGAGCACGGGGGAGGCGAGGAAGTTCGACACCCATCCCATGCGGAACACGCCGAGCAGGAGGTAGACGATCGCCGTCGCGGCGCAGAGCCCGACCATCGCCGCCAGGTACTGGGGCGAGTCGGCGGCGACCACGAGCGCGCAGACCGAGGCGGCGACGGCCGCGATCGGCCCGCTCGGGCCGGTGATGACCTGACGCGTGCCGGTGAAGAGCGCGAACACCGTCGCGGCGCCCAGAGCGGTGTAAAGGCCGTACTGGGCGGGGACGCCGGCGATCGATGCGTACGCGATCGACTCCGGGACGAGAACGGCCCAGACCGTGACGCCCGCGATCAGGTCGCGCGAGAGCCAGGCGCGCCGGTAGTGCGGCAG
>JBAXRL010000174.1:0-6034 GCA_037131205.1 Actinomycetes bacterium
CACGCTTCGTGCGTTCGCCAGCTTGGCGGCGCACCTGGGGGAACCAGCCTAGCCCCAATACTGTTCACTTAACCGTCATTCTGTGGTATCCTCCTCGAAACGAGCACAGGAGGAGCGGCTATGGCGCGCACGACGGCGGGGCTTCCCCAGGGGACGCGGATCACCGACTACGTGAGCCTCGGCGTGATCACGAGGACGGTGCCGCTCACGAAGGTGCACAGGGCTCTGACCGCCACGGGGAAGAGCAGCATCCGCCAGCGCGACCTGCCCGCGCACGTGGTCGTCTACTACGTGATCGCCCTGGCCCTGTACATGCAGTCGTCCTACCGCGAGGTGCTGCGCTGCCTGCTGGAGGGCATCCAGTGGCTGGAAGACCCCTCCCAGGTCAAGGTGGCCGGCAGGTCGGGGATCTCGCAGGCGCGCACGCGCCTCGGCTCCGAGCCCCTGCGGCGGCTGCACGACGAGATCGTCGGCCCCATCGCCGTGCCGGAAACCAAGGGAGCCTGGTACCGCAGCTGGCGCCTCGTGAGCCTTGACGGCAGCACCATGGACGTGGCCGACGAGCGCGCCAACGAGGAGGCCTTCGGGCGCCCGGGGGCCTCGCGCGGCGCGAGCGCCTACCCGCAGGTCCGTTTCGTGTCCCTGGTCGAGAACGGCACGCACGTCTTGTTCGGCACTCAGGTGAGCGGCTGCGGGGTAGGGGAGGTGACGCTGGCGAGAGGCGTGCTGCCCGCCTTGCAGAAGGGCATGCTGTGCCTCGCCGACCGGGGGTTCTTCGGCTTCGAGCTCTACGCGCAGGCGCGCTCTACCGGCGCCGACCTGCTCTGGCGGCTGAAGAAGAACCTGCGCCTGCCCTGCGAGGAGCGCCTCGCCGACGGCTCCTACCTGAGCACGATCTACCCCTCCGAGAAGGACCGGCGGTGCAAGACCAATGGAGTGAGGGTGCGCGTCATCGACTACCTTCTGGAAGGGGTCGCCGGCGCCGAACCGCTCTACCGCCTGGCGACCAGCATCCTTGATCCCGAAGCGGCGCCGGCTGAGGAGCTGGCGGCTCTCTACCAGGAGCGCTGGGAGATCGAGACCGCGCTCGGTGAGCTGAAGACCCACCTGCGCGGCGCCCGCATCGTGCTGCGCAGCAAGACCCCGGACCTCGTGCGGCAGGAGCTCTACGGGCTCCTCCTCGCGCACTTCGCGATCCGCGCCCTGATGCACGAAGCCGCTCTGAAAGGAGGTGAGGACCCGGACCGGCTCTCCTTCCTGCACGCGGTACGAGTCGTGCGTCGCAAGCTCCCCACGTGGCACTCTATTCCCCCCTCAGGAGAGGATCGCGTTCCATGAGCGCGTGCTGGAGGAGATCCTGCAGGAGCGGGTCGCCCCCCGCCGGGGCCGCCGCAACCCGCGCGGGGTGAAACGGAAGATGAGCAAGTTCCCGCTGCGCCCTCGCGGCGCACCGCCACTACCGCGGGTGCAGGTCAGCGTCGTCATTGTCGTTAAATGAACAGTATTGGGGTAAACCCGGGTGGCGACAGATAGCCCGGCTCCTTCTGCCTGTGAAGCCCGATGCGGCCTCTGATTCCGCACGAAAGGACTTGGCCGAACGCCGAACCCGCCCTGTTCCCGGCACCGGTGGTCGGCGGCCCGGATGCTTCCTCATTCAGGGGCGCCTCGCGGAGTATCGAACGTCAAGGAATTCCCCACCTCGAGCGTCAAACAATGCCCCACCCGGTCTCGTGGGTTCCTTCTACCTTGCTCGACTCCCCCTGCAAGCTTGCCGCCCTGTCTCGGGCGCAGCGTCGGCCGGTTGACCTTGACGGTGCGGTAGCAGTGTTCACCGACCTCGAGGGCGAGGGCGCCGGTGAGCTCGAGGCGATGCGCCCCGTAGGTATCAGCGAGGCGGATCACCCCCCGGGCTGAGCGCAGGCGGTGCAGCGCCTGCTCGCCGAGGAGGCCGGTGGCGAGGGCGGCGGTCGCCGGCCCGATCTCCGCTGCGCCGGACCCAGGATGGCCAGAGTATCCATCGCTCAGGGGCGCTACCATGTGGAATGGAGGTCTGTGATGGTTAACTTGAGCGACCCACAAGGCGAGGAAGAGGAGCTCGTGTCACGTTTTTGGGATGAGCTCGCCGATATGCTCCGCGAGGCCGAGCCGTTCGCGGCGTTGTGGGATGCGGACCGCTACGAGGTACTGCGGGCCTGGGCTGCACTTGAGGAGAACTCCGAGCATAGGGTGGTCGCGACATACGCTGCGGCCATCCAAGATCCGGAGGCCGGCGTCGTCTACGGGCCCGGACTCGCCGAGCTCTCGCGCTATCGCGACTTTGACGACCAGGCAGAAGCGCTGCTCGCTTTCCGGCTTGAGCGTGCGCGTCGCGGCGACAACGACCGGGTTCTCGCGAATGCGCTCGGGGATTTCGTTCGGGCCAGTCGCGGTCCGCGCATGCGTGCGGCCAACGAAGAACGGCTCGAGCTCTGCCGGCGCAGCGGCGATCTCCGCGGCCTGCAGGAAGCTCTTGTCGCAAAGGCGTGGTGGCGCTGGGTCGACGGCCTGGCGAGCGACGATCCGGAGGGCGAAGGCGACGCGCGCCGCCTGCTCCAGGAGCAGCGCCGCATCTGTCGTGATCAAGGCGATCTCAAAGGGCTTGCGAGATGGGCGACGGCGAAAGCGTGGATGCTCTACTGCGAGGGCTACCCTGCGCCGATGCCGCGACTGCTCGCTATGCAAGAGCGGCTCTGCCGGGCGAGCGGTGATCTGGAGTCCCTCTGCGTCTGCCTGCTGGACGAGGCGCGGATCCTCCGCCGCGAGCCATCCACTCTTCCGCGCGCGTGGGCGAAGATGGACGAGGCCGAGGCCACCGCGCGCGAGATCGGGCTGCAGGCGCTGGTCGACGTCGCGCTCAGAGACAAGGGTGTCAGTGCCATCCTTGAGGGCGACGAGCCTCGTGCGGAGCGGCTGCTGCGCGCGGTGCGCCTCGAGCCCGCTGTCGGAGACGCGGAGAGCTCAATCGAAACGGCGCTCCGGCACGCGATCGGCTTCCCGGACATGGGGGACGGCCGGGAAGCGGGAGAACACGCGGTCCGGGAGTTTCTCGAAGTCGCCGAGCGGGTCGTCCGTGACCTTGGCGACAAGGGCGCCACCCAGTGGGTGCTGGGCAGCCGGGTCGAGGCCCTGGAAACGTCGGACCCCGACACTGCTTTGGCGCTTTGCACCGAACGGGAGACGATCTGCCGCGGCCTCGGCCGCACGCTGTGTCTCGCCGACACGCTCAAGGCGAAGGCCGGCCTGCTCCTTGGCGCGGGTCGTCCGGTGGAGGCGGTCGCCGTACTCCGTGAACAGCGGGACGTGTGCAGGCGTCGGGGACTGAGCTGGCGTCTCCGTAGCATCCAGGAAGCTCAGATCCACGCGTTGCGCATGGCGTTGGAGCACTGCGGTGATCTCGAAGCGACCGTGTCGTTGCAGGAACGGCTTGCGCTGGTCTGCCTCGAGCTGGGCTACAAGGTCAGGGCCAGAGCCGCGATAAGGGCCAGGTCTCGCGCGTTGCGCACCCTGGGACGGAGCCCGCTCCGAGCCCTGCCGGTCGACCCGCGGCAACTGCGGCTCGACCTGTGAGAGCAGTGGCCCCGGGCAGCGAGCACGACGGCTCGGGCGCCGATTGTCTGGCAGCTGACACCCCCGCTGTCGACGCTCGCGTCGGGGAAACCGTCGCCGGACTTCTCACCCAACCCGACTCCTTCGCGCGGCAGTGGGCGAGGGACCAGCATGACGTCAGGCGTCTGTGGGCGCGGCTGGAGTCGCGGACGACGCACAGAATGGTCGACGAGTACGCGGCGGCGCTCGAGGATCCCGCCGCGCTGCTCTATGGCCTGGGTCTGCCCAGCCTGCTCAGCGCCGGCGGACATCACCCGGAGGCGCATGCGGTGGCCGCCACCCATCTTGCGGACCCTCGTAGAGACGGCGATCCCGCTCGCGTTCAGCAGGTGCTCTGGCCGTCCTGATCAACTCTGCTCTGCTGGGAGAAGCTCTCCCCTTGCTGGAGGAGCGTGAGGCGCTCTGTCGGAGCCTCGACGAGCGCTCGGCCCTGCACGATACGCTTGAGCGTCTGGTCGTCGCCCGCGAGTGCCATGAGCTCGTGGCGATGGTCCCATCCCGGGAGGACACGACGGCGCCGCTCAAGGCAGAGCGCCATCGTCTGGTCCGCGAAACGGGCGATCTCGACGGTCGTCAGGTCATTCTCGCGGCGTGCGCCTTCGGATTCCCCGTGGTGGACGCCTGAGGTCGGCGATCGCATCCTGCGCAACCGCGAGCACCTCCGCCGGCGCAGCTACGTCTCCCCCGACCAGGTGGACGAGGCGCTGGGCGCCTATGAGAGGGCCGAGAACCTGTCGCGGCTCGATGGTCCAGACGCCGATCAAGCGGCTCACGTGCGGCATGCGACGCTCGCAGACGTGGAGTGTAGGGTCAAGGAGCCGCTGAGGCAGCGCCGGACGCACCGCGAGACTCCCCGGCTCTCTGAACTGGAGACGCGTGTCGGCCGCGAGCTGAAGGCCTTGAAGGAGAGGGTCGAAGCGATCCCCGACCGGGGTTGGGTGCGGCGGCGGTGGGGAGTGCGCGGCCGGCTCCCTCTGGACGCCGACCCAGCTGAGCTGACGTTGCGCTGGTAGGCGCACCGGGCGGCTCGTGCCCTCCGGGCGGCGCCTCGCCCCGCGCCGATGTATGCTAGTCCGCCTCGGCGCGGTGGCGGCATCCGCCTCCGCGCCGGCGACGGCAAGGAGCGCCCGTGACCGACCCGGCCGGCAAGGTCGTCGACACCAGCATCGTCACCGCGGAGGTGCGCGTCGCTCTGGAGCGCCTGCGCGAGCTCGCCGTGGAGCTGGTCGCCATCGCCCACGACCCCGACGCCGACGACGAGACCGCGGGCGCCGCCGAGCACCTTCTTCTCGAGATTGGCCCCGCTGCCGTGGAGCCGCTCGTGCAGTTCGTCTGCGACGACCCCAAGCGCGGCCGCGAGGCGGCCGCGCTGGTCCTCTGCGAGATCGGCGAGCCGGCTGTGGAACCGCTGCTCGCCTGCTTCGAGCACGCCGACCCCGAGGTGCGCGGTACCGCGGCGTTTCTCTTCACGGCCCTGCGCGACACGGGGGACGACGCCGAGCAGCCGCTCATCCGCCTGCTCGACGACCCCGACGAGCTGGTGCGCCAGTCGGCCGCCTACGCGCTGGGCGCCCACGACTCCCGGCGCGCCGTGCCGAAGCTCATCGCCCTGGCGACGCGCCCGTGGCAGATGCCGTCGCGCGAGGCGGACCCGGAGGCGTGGTCGGAGGCCTATCCTTACGACGCCTGCGCCGCCATCGACGCGCTCGGCCAGCTCGGCGACCCGCGCGCCGTGCAGCCGCTGATCTTTCTCGTCGAGTCGCAGGGCGCTGACGGCCCGATCTACGACGAGGCGGTGCGCGCCCTGGGCCTCCTCGGCGACTTCCGCGCCGCGCAGGTCGTGCGGCAGGCCTTCGAGGGCGCGCGCTTCGACGGCGTGTTCGCCGACGCGCTCGTGGCCATGTTCGGGCGTGGCGCCCTCGAGGAGCTGCTCGAGCTCGCCGAGAGCGACGACTCCGCCACCCGGCGAGCGGTCTGCGAGGATCTGATCGGGCTCGCCTCGCCGGTGGCCGCCGAGACGGTCGCGGCGCTGCTCGTGGATCCCGACGACGACGTGCGCGCCGCGGCGCGCGAAGCCCTGGGGCGGACCGTCGATGCGGCGACGCTGGAGGAGATCGTCACGGGCCTCGAGGACCCGTCGCCCAGCGTGAGGGCCTGGACCACTAATTTGCTGCCGCTGTCCTGCGCCTGGAGCGATTAGCCGACGCAGTCGGGCCAGGGTGCGGGGCGGCGAAGCGGCGCCGCACCTCCGCGGAGGAGGCCGCGATGGCCGGCGGCCGGAGGCGGGCGGCCCTGCCGGCGGCCGGAGGCGGGCGGCCCTGCCGGCGGACGCGCCGGCCCTGCCGGCGGACGCGCCGGCCCTACGCGAGGTTCTTGATGTCGACCGGCG
>JBAXRL010000175.1:0-6014 GCA_037131205.1 Actinomycetes bacterium
GGCCATGCACACGCCGAGGCCGGTGCCGCAGACGAGCAGGCCGCGCTCGACCTCGGCGCTCGCCACCATGGCGGCGACCCTGTGCGCGAAGGTGGGGTAGTCCACGGATATCTCGGCGGAATCGGCGCCCACATCGACGACCTCGTGGCCCTGCGAACGCAGGCGCCGCACGAGGTCCTGCTTGACGGCGTACCCGCCGTGGTCGGCGCCCGCGGCGATCTTCACGGTAGTCTCCTCTTCGCTCGGTGATTGCTGCGCTCACGGCCAGGGGCCGCCGGCGCAGCGCCGCGGCCCCTCTTTCAGGCTCTCGATTCTATCAGTCCTCGTGGGCCGGCTCCCCCGCGGAAGCGGCTGCAGGGCGCCGCCGAACAGCGCGTCTTCGACGTGCCCGGCGGCGCCGGCGGCGACCGTGAGCCGGCTGGGACGGTCGCCGGCCGCCGGCGCGTTGTCGGCGCGCGACGGCGGCCTCATGGGGCCTGCAGCTCCGCTCGCCGACCGCCCAGTCTCGCGGCGACCTCGGCCTCCCCCCACGCGCCGGCGCGCAACAGGCGCCAGCGGCCGGTCTCGGCGTAGCGGCTGAGGTCCACGACGCTCGAGGCGAGGCCGCTCAGCGGGCCGGCGTCGAGGGCCAGATCGCAGCGCGCCACAAGCGCCGCCTCGACCTCGTCCAGAGAGGCCGCCGGCGGCGCGCCGCTGGGGTTGGCGCTGGAGGCGAGCAGCGGCCGCCTCAGGCCCGCGAGCACGCGCGCACCCGGCGGCCACGCCGGCACGCGCACCCCGAGGGTGGGCACGGCCGGCCGGCCGCGGGCCTCGCCGGCCTCCCCCGGCGGCGGGAAGTCCCAGCCGGCCGGGTAGGGCAGCAGCAGCGTCACGGGTCCGGGGAGCAGGCGCCGGCAGGCGCCGCGCAGCTCCGGCGCCGGCGCTACGGCCGCCTCCAGAGCCTCGAGGGTCGCGAACACCACCTGCAGAGGCTTGCCGGGGTCGCGGCCCTTGGCCGCCACAAGGGCGCCGGCGACCGCGGGCGTCAGCGCCCCGCCAACGCCGTAGACCGTGTCGGTGGGAAAACAGACGAGGCGCGCGGCGCTGAGGCGGTCCTCCAGAGCAGCCGCATCGTCCGCGCCGAGCGCGGCGAGAGCGATCGTGACGGGCCGGGTCACGGCGCCGCCGGCCGTCACCCGGCGGCCGGGCCGCCGGCGGCCGGCGAAGCGCCCGGCGGCGCCGCGGCCGCGACGCGCCCGTCGAGGCGCGGGATGACGCGTTTCATGTGCATCGGCTGCCCTGCCCCGCGCGCTCAGCCGGCGAACACGGCCAGCGCGTCGGCGAGCGAGAAAGCATTCTCGTAGATCGCGCGCCCGACGATGACCCCGACCACGTTGGGCAGGTCGAGCTTTCTGAGGCGCCGCAGGTCGTCGAGCCGCGCGATGCCGCCCGAGAGCACGAGCTCCAGCGCGGTGACCTCGGTGAGCTCGCGCAGGCCGCTGAGGTCTGGCCCGCCGAGCATGCCGTCGCGGGCTGTGTCGGTGTACACCACGCGCTTGACGCCGTGATCGGCGAGGACCTTGGAGAAGTGGATGGCGCTCATCTGCGAGCGCCGCTGCCAGCCGTGCGTGGCCACCATGCCGTCGCTGCAGTCGAGGCCCACGACGAGGCGCTCGCCGAGCAGCTTCACGGCGTCGTCGAGCAGGTCCAGCGCCGTCACGGCGGCCGTGCCCATGACCACCCAGTGGACGCCGCTGTCCGCGACGAGGGCGAGGTTGCCGGCGCCGCGGATGCCGCCGCCGTACTGCACCGGGATCTCGAGAGACCCGACGATGCGCTCCACGATGTCGCGGTTCACGAGCTCACCGGTGCGCGCCGCGTCCAGGTCGACGACGTGGAGGGCCTCCGCGCCCTGGTCCTGCCAGAGCCGCGCCAGGGCGACCGGGTCGTCGCCGAACACGGTGACGTCGTCGAAGTCGCCACGCCGCAGGCGCACGGCCTTGCCGCCCTGGATGTCGACGGCGGGAAAGACGATCATGAGGCGCACACCTCCTGCCTGGAGCGGTCCACGAAGTCGGCCGGCGGACGCAGGCCGAGGACGGAGCTCTTCTCGGGATGGAGCCGCATCGCCCATAGACTACCGCGAGCGACGGCGGCGACCACCCTGCCGCCGTTGTCTGCACTGGCGGCGACGACGCCCAGGGCGCTCAGCGCTCCTCCGCGGACGCCCGCAGGCGCTCCAGGAGCTCGCCCAGGCGGGCGCCGCCGAGGACGCGGGCGGCGCGCCCCGCGACGAGACGGGCGCTGCAGGCGGCGACGTCCTCGCGCACGAGCAGTCCGGCGGGACGGCCGCCGCCGGCGCTCCCGGCGTCGTCGAGAGCCAGGCGGCTGCGCAGCTCGACGACGCCGTCGGCGAGGCCGAGGCCGGGCGCCAAAGCAGCCGCCTCGAAGGCGATGAGCTCGACCTGCCGCCCGCCGGCGGCGAAGTGGCGGCGCGTCACCCGCGGGTAGCGCGTGGCGACGCGCGGCCGGCCGCGGGGCGCAGCGCCGCCGCCCGGCTCCGGCGTCGCGTACACGAGCGCGTCCCGGCAGACGCGCAGATCGAGGAGCTCGTGCACCTGCGGCGCGAGCTCCAGAAGCAAATCCTTGCCGACGACCCCTACGTCGAGCGCTCCGCGGGCGCAGGCCTCGAGCACGTCGGCGCCCGCGGCCAGCAGCCAGGTGACCTCGCCGGCCTCCACCAGCGCCGGGCCGGCGAGGACGCGCAGGGCGGCTACGGGCAGACCCGCCCGTTCGAGAAGGTCGAGCACGGGCGCGGGCGGCGGCCCGCCCTCGCACGTGAGGCCGAGCTTCACGCGATCCCCAGGGCGCGCAGCACGTCGCGCCAGCTACCGCTCACCTCGCCGCCGTCGGCGAGCTCGAGGATGTACGAGCCGCCGCTGCGCTGCAGGCGCGGGCGCGGCGGCGCCGGGGCATCGCCGGGCAGCGCGGCGACCGCCCAGCCGGCGCGGCGCAGCTCCATGGCCCGCGCCGGCTCGTCGAGGCCGCCGGCGAAGGCGATGCAGGCCGGAGCGGCGGAGGGCGCGACGCCGGCCTTCTCGAGCGCCTCGTGCAGCCGATCCAGGGCGATGGCGAAGCCCACCCCGGGGATGTCCCAGCCGAAGCGCCGCAGAAGGCCGTCGTAGCGCCCGCCGGAGGCGATGGGCAGGCCGGCGCCCGGGGCGTAGGCCTCGAAGATGACGCCGCTGTAGTACGTGAGGTCCTGGTAGAGGCCGAAATCGAGGGTGACCGCATCCTCGAAGCCGGCGTCCCCGACGAGCTCCCCGACATCCACGAGGCGCCGGATGGCGGCGTCCATGGCGTCGCTGCTGGCCATCTTGCGCACCTGGCTGAGCCCGTCGCGGGTACCGCTGAGCTGCAGGGTGCGCCACAGCACCTTGAGCGCGTTCTGGTCCACGCCGGCGTTGCCGGCGATGCTCTCGAGCAGCGGGTAGTCGCGGTCGGCGAGCGCCTCGAGGAACTTCTCGCGATCGTCGTCGAGGCCCAGGGAGTCGACCAGCGCCGTGTAGAAGGCCACCGTGCCCAGAGCCACGCGGAAGCCGCGCAGCCCCAGCGCGGCGAGGCAGTCGCAGAGCAGGATCACGCTCTCGGCGTCGGCGGCCGCCGTAGGCAAGCCGAGGAGCTCGGCGCCGGCCTGCACGAACTCCCCGTCCTGGCTGCGCTGCGGCGCCCAGGGACGGATGGAGGGCGCCACGTAGAAGAAGCGCAGGGGGAGCGGCCTGTCGTTGAAGCGGGTGGCCGCCAGCCGCGCCACCGGCGCCGTCATGTCGGTGCGCGTCATGAGCTCGTGACCCTGCTGGTCGCGCAGCCGGTACCCGGCCTCCATGGTGTCGTCCTCCACCGCCTCGAACGTCTCGGCGTATTCGAGCCACGGGGTGCGCACCTCGCCGTAGCCGTAGACCTCGAAGCGGCGGCAGAGCGCGCTCTCGATGGCCCGCATCTGACCCGATTCGGGGGGGAGCACGTCGCGCATACCTTCGGGGATCATGGCTGCCTTTCTCGCGGATCCGCGCCGCCGGCCTCAGCCGACGCCGACACAGCTCTCGCCGAGCAGCGCCTTGAGCTCGGCGTACAAGCCCGCCACGGGCTCGACGCGCAGACCGTCGCCGACGCGCAGCCTGGCGCGCTCGTCGCCGCCCACCATCTGCAGCACCACCGGCACCCGGCCGGGGAAGTCGCCGAGGATGCGCTTGAGGTCGTCGAGCACGGTTGGCCGTACCCTGCGCGCGTCGATCGTGACCGTCAGTGGGCGGTACTCGCTGACGCCGCTGAAGGGCAGCACCTCGATGGCGATCAGCGTGGTCTCGCCCTCGGACTTGCGCTCCACGCGTCCCTTCACCTTGACGATGCCGTCTTCGACGAGCAGGTCGCGGTACTGGTCGAAGGTCGCCGACCAGGCGCGACACTCCACGCCGCCGTCGATGTCCTCGAGGCGGAACGCCAGCCACACGGCGCCGTTCCTGCTGACCTTCTTGCGCGCGTTGGCGACGATGCCGCCGGTCCACAGCATGCCGCCATCGACGGCGTCGTCGAGCCCGCCCACGGGCACTTCGATCTCGTCGCGAAGCTGCTCGCTCAGATCGGTCAGCGGGTGCGAGGAGACGTAGAGGCCCAGGGCCTCCTTCTCCTGCCTGAGCAGCGTGGCCTGGTCGAACTCGCGCCGCGGCACCCGCGGCTCGTGAGCAGCGCCCGCCGCGGCGCCGACCATGTCGAACAGGCCGCCCTGACCCTGGGCGGCGTCGTTGCGGCGGCGCTCGCCGTCGGCCATCGCCGTCGGCAACGCCTCGAGCATGCCGCGCCGCGGGTCGCCGCTGCCGTCGAAGGCGCCGCCGCGGATGAGGGCCTCGAGGACGCGCTTGTTGGCCGTCTGCCCATCGACGCGCGCGCAGAAGTCGAAGACCGAGGTGAAGGGGCCGGAGGCGCGCGCCGCGACGATCGCCTCGATGGCGCCGCGCCCCACGCCCTTGATGGCGTTGAGCCCGAAGCGGATCTTGCCCTCGACGACGGTGAAGCCGACGTCGCTTTCGTTGACGTCCGGCGGCAGCACCTCGATGCCGAGCTCGTGGCACTGGTTCACGTAAAACGGCACCTTGTCCTTGGTGCTCATGACGCTGCTGATGAGCGCCGCCATGTACTCCACCGGGTAGTTGGCCTTCAGCCAGGCCGTGCGATAGCTGATCAGCGCATAGCAGGCGGCGTGGCTCTTGTTGAACGAGTAGTCGCCGGTGGCCTCGAAGTTGGCCCACAGCTTGTGGGCCACGGCCGGCGGCACGCCGCTCGCCCCGAGGCCCTCCATGAGGGGCTCCCTGAGAGTGGCCATCAGCTGTCGGTTCTTCTTGCTGATGGCCTTGCGCAGGTCGTCGGCCTGCGCCGGCGAGAACCCGCCCACACGCCGCGCGATGGCCATGTACTGCTCCTGGTAGATGGTCACGCCGTGGGTGGGCTCGAGGATGGGGCGCAGGGCCTCGTGGTCGTAGACGACCGCGGCCGGATCCTTCTTGTTGCGCGCGTAGGTGGGGATGTACTGCATCGGCCCCGGCCGGTACAGCGCGACGATGGCGATGAGGTCCTCGAACTGCGTGGGCCGCACGTCGCGCAGCGCCTCGCGCATGCCCGGGCTCTCGAACTGGAACACGCCGGTGGAGTCGCCGCGGGCCAGCATCGTGTACGTCTTCTGGTCGTCGAGCGGCAGCCGGTCGATCTCGATGCGCACGCCGCCGGTCTTCTCGACGATGGCGAGCGCGTCCTCGATGACGTCCAGGTTGCGCAGGCCGAGGAAGTCCATCTTGAGGAGGCCGAGCCTGGCGACGTCGTTCATGTCGAACTGCGTGACGAGCTCGGCGTCGCCCTTCTTCTGCAGCGGCAGGTACTCGGTGAGCGGCTGGTCGCTGATCACCACAGCCGCGGCGTGGATGGAGTCGTTGCGGATGAGGCCCTCGAGGCTCATCGCCAGGTCGACGACCTCCTTGACCTCC
>JBAXRL010000176.1:0-5991 GCA_037131205.1 Actinomycetes bacterium
ATCTTCACCGGCCGCGCGCCGGGCGGCCCGGGCGGTCCCGGGCGGAGTCACGATCGTGAATGCCCGGGATCTCAAGAAGAAGGCGACTCCGACCTGCGCTTCACGGCCCAGCGGACCGGCAGTCCTATGGCCGCCGCGCCGAGGGCGTACAGCACGTCCTTCGGCTCATCGACCAGGGTCGTCACCAGGACGAACGTCACGCCCAGAATGGCCACCCAGGGTACGAAGGGATAGCCGGGGACACTGTAGGGCCGCGCGGCGCCCGCGCCCCGCCTCCTCAGGATGAACACACCGATCAGGGTCTGGAGGTAGAAGACGTACATCAGGAAGAGCGCGATGTTCGTCAGGCGATCCGGATCGCCGACCGTCAGCAGGATCAGGGCGATGGCCACCAGCAAGCCCGTCGCATAGACCGGCGTTCCCCAGCTTTGGTGCAGCCGCGACCAGAGTCTGGATGCCGGGAGCTGCCCGCGCACGGACATGGCGTAGGGAATCCGGGGAAAAGCGAGGATCTTCGCGTTGAGGGTGCCGAAGATGGAGACCAGGATCCCGATGGTCAGCAGCTTCCCGCCATGATCGCCGAAGAGCCTGATGGACACGGTTTCCGCGGCCATAGGGCCGAGACGCACTACGCTCGACGCCGGAAGCACGTGGAGAATGGCCATATTGACAAGGAGGTAGACGCCGATCACGATGCCGAGCCCCATGATGATGGCCCGGGGCAGCGTTTTGGCGGGATCCTTCATTTCGCCGGCCACGTACCCCACGAGGATCCAGCCATCATAGGCCCAAAGACAGGCGAGCATGGCCGCCCCCATGCCCAGATGATGGGTCCCGACTCCGGGCATCCCCAGGATATCGCTCTTGCCCCAGGCGAGCCCGAAGAGGGCGATGAAGATGATCGGGATGAGCTTGACGAACGTCGTGCAGGTCTGGATGTAGCCGCCGTATTTCACGCCGAGGCAGTTCACGGCGGCGAGTAGGCAGATGGCCCCCGCGGCGACCAGCGGCATGTACGAGAGCGGGAGCGCGAAGAAGTCCGCGAAGACCTCGCCGAAGTAGAGCCCCAACGCCGCCATCACCGCTGGTCCGTAGAGCGCGGTCTGCGTCCATCCGCAGAGATAGCCCCACAGGGATCCGTAGATCTCCTCCAGGTAGACGAAGACGCCGCCGGTCTTGGGAATCTGGGCGCCGATCTCCGCGAAGACCAGACCGCTCGCCATGGTGATGACGCCCGCGAGAACCCAGGCGAGCAAAGCCATGTTGGAGCTTCCCGCCGCTTCGATCACCTTCCCCGGCTTCATGAAGATGCCCGAACCGATGACGGAACCGACCACGAGAGACATCACGGCGAGGAGGCCGAGATCCCTCTTCATTTGGGGGCTGCGGATTCGCTCATGTGGCCTCCTTGGGGAATGGGCCGCGGGATCGCATTCCCGGCGTGGCCGTCACCGGCGGCCGCTCGAAACACGGCCGATGGACAGGAACAATACACGCATGGCCGCTTCGCCGTGCGCCCCTGCACTGCCCGTTGACGTCACCGCCGCCCTCCCCACCGCGCAAACGCGACCGCGGGCGAACCCTCCGCTGTCGAGCGCACAAGGTTCGCGGGTTCGAGGGGACGGTCATGCGGATGCGGCGACGCCACCGCAAGCAACAGATGCGCCCCTCCCCCGCCGATGGCTTTCAGGACGGCGCACGACGCGGCCGGTAGGGCCGTGCCCGGCGCGAAGATGGCGACGACGCCGTCCTTGTACAGTTCGTCGTGGTCCCGCGGCGGGATGACGCCGCCGATCACGAGCGGCAGGTCGCCGTGTACAGCGGCTGCAGCGTGATGCCGTCCTCCGTGTGGCCGACCAGCTTCTTCTCGAACGGCGCCCCGTTGAGGTCGGCCACCACCTTGGCCTTCCAGGCGTCGTAGCCGACCGCGGGGAAACCATCGCCGAGCCTCAGCTCGTCGTCGATCGCGACCCCAGCTCCGCGCGCGACGCTCACGGCGCCGACGCCCACGGATCGTCCGCGATCGCCTCGAACTGCCTCAGGTCGAGGTCGGGGAGCATGGCCCCGTGCTCGATCAGGTTGCGATGCAGTTCGAAGCAGCGCGCCAGGTCGTGGCGGATGTGCCCCTGGCGCGATCCCGCGATGTACTCGTGCAGGTAGTCGCGATACGCCGGGTGAGCGCAGTTGTCGATGATGCGCTGCGCGCGCTCGGCCGGCCCCAGGCCGCGCAGATCGGCCAGCCCGTGCTCGGTGACGATGACGTGGACGGAGTGCTCGCTGTGGTCCACGTGGCTGCAGAAGGGGACGATCGACGACACCCTGCCGCCCTTGGCGATGGAGTGGCAGACGAACACCGAAAGGCGCGCGTTGCGCTCGAAGTCGCCGGCGCCGCCGAGCCCGTTCAGCAGCTGCGTCCCGCACACGTGCGTCGAGTTGATGTGCCCGTAGATGTCGATCTCCATCGCCGTGTTGATGGCGATCACGCCCAGCTGGCGGATGACCGTGGGGTGGTTGGAGAGCTCCTGCGGCCGCAGCACGATGCGCGGCTCGAAGAAGGCGAAGTCGTCGTAGACCTCCTGCAGCTTGCCCTCGGACAACGTGAGGGCGCAGGCGCTGGCGCCGGTCAGCCGCCCGGCGCGCATCAGGTCGACGCACGAGTCCTGAAAGACCTCGGTGTACATCGTGAACGGCGGCAGGTCGGGGTGCTCACCGAGGTCCGCCATCAGCGCGTTGCCGACGTTGCCGACGCCGCTCTGCAGCGGCAGGAACTCCCGCGGCAGGCGTCCGGCGGCGATCTCGTCGAGGAAGAAGCGTACGAGGTGCTCGGCGATCTGGCGGCTGGCGGGGTCGGGCGCACGCGGCGCCGGACGCGTGCTCGGCGCGTCCGTCTCGACGACAGCGATGATCTTGGCCGGGTCGACGGTCGCGTATGGCAGCCCGATCCGGTCGAGTGGGTGGCGGATCGGCAGGGGGTCGCGGTGCGGCGGCAGCGGCAGCAGGAGGATGTCGCTGAGCTCGCAGACGCGCTTCGGGTGCCGCCGGTTGATCTCGATGATGACCTTGTCGGCCATCCTCAGGAACGTCGGCCCGTTGCCGATCGCCGCCGTGAAGTAGACGCGCCCGTCGTCGCTGACGTCGCTGGCCTCGATCACGGCGATGTCGACCTTGCCGAAGAAGCCCTCGAGGAGCTGCTGCGAGCAGTGCGACAGATGCTCGTCGTGGAACTCGATGCGGCCGTCGTTGATCGCCGCCCGGCAGGCGCCTTCGGACTGGAACGGCATGCGAAAGCTCACGGCGTCCGCCTCCGCGAGGTCCACGTCCCCCGCCGGACCGGCCTCCGCGCCGGCGAGGATGCGGACCTGGAAGGGTTCGCCGGCGTCGTGGAGGGCGCGCGCCCGCGGCGCCAGCGCGCGCGTCACCGCCTGCGGCACGCCGGGGTCGGTAAAGCCGCCGATGCCCAGGGTCGCGCCGTGCGGGATCAGCGCGGCCGCCTCCTCGGCGGTCAGCACAGGAAAATGGCCCATCGCCATGTTCGTCACTCTCCTCTGAAGACGGGAGGGCGTTTCTCGAAGAACGAGGCGACGCCCTCCTTCAGATCGTTGCTCATGAACGCCGCGCGCCGCACGGACTGGATGGCTTCGAACTCGTCGGCACTCATCGAGGCGCCCGCCGTGAGGCCGCGCAGCTCCGTCTTGACCACGGTCACGGCGAGCGGCGCGCGCGCGGCGATCGTGCGCGCCAACTCCATCGTCGCCTCCTCGAGCTCTTCCGCCGCCACCAGACGGTTGAGCAGGCCGAAGCGGTAGGCGTCTTCCGCGGAGAGCGGATCGCCCGTGAACACCATCTCCTTGACGATGTGCAGGGGCAGCGCCCCCAGAAAGTGCGCCATGCCGCCGGTGTTGTAGGAGATGCCGAGCTTGACGGGCGTGATGGCGAAGGTCGTGCGCGGCGTGCCGGTGGCGAGGTCGCAGGTCACGGCCAGGTCGCAGGCCGCGCCCCAGACGCTGCTGTGCAGCATCGCGATCACCGGCGCCGGGCACCTGCGCACGCGTTGGAGCACGCGCTCGAAGCCCGTCGTCCAGGTCACGGCGTCGTGACCGTCGAGCGGGATCTCGTGGATGTCGTGACCCGCGGACCAGATCTTGGTGCTCGGATCCGCGGCGATGATCACCACCCGGACCCTGGCCTTCTCGAAGTCGTCGAAAGCCTTGAGGAGCCCGGCGCAGACGTCGGCGCTGAGCGGGTTGACGGGCGGCTTGCTGATGGTCACGACGCCGACGTCGTCGGCGATCCGCGTCTGCGTCACGGGCCGGGCCGGGTCGTCTGCCATCCTCATCCTCCTGATCGTCGCGCGGGGGCGCCTGCGGCCGCCCGCTCAGCGGATCCGGTACCCGCGGGCGGTCGCGCTCGAACCCGCGTCTCGCGGTCGTTGCTTCCACCATCGGCACGGCCCGACGACGACCCTGGCGCTTGTGCGGATGGATCTGCGCGCCGTGACGGCGCCGACCGGTCCATCGGCTCAGTCGGACGCCGCAGCGGTCGGGCTGGCCTGCGGCGTCCCCTTCCACGGCCCGAGATAGCGCCCGGCGCCCACGACGTAGTCGACGCCGTCGCTGCCGCTGACGAGCTTGAAATAGGCGGTCTTCTGGAACAGCCCCTGCTCGCCCGGCATCTCCTTGACGTACTCCACCCAGCCGCTGCCGTTGGCGACGGCGTCGGCGATCATCTGGTCGCGGAACATCTTGCCGGCGGCGTCCGGCACGCCCTTCATGTCGCGGCCCTGCATGGCGGGGTCGGGGTGGGCGACCACCTTGACGTTGGTGTCGAAGACGAACACGTAGAGGGCGGGGTTGGACGGGTCGACGTAGGGCGCTTCCCCGGCTTCGATGGCGGCAAACGTCGCCGGGGCGTCCTTCTCGATAGCGGCGCAGGCGGCGTCCACGAGGTCGACCACCTGCCGCGTGGTGATCGCCCGCTCGCCGGTGGGGTTCGGTGAGGCCGTGCTCTGGCCTCCCGACGAGCCGCAGCCCGAGCCGAGCGCCGCCGGCGCCAGCGCCAGCAGGGCGCCGGCGGCCACGGTCGCGGTCGCCTTCCCCAGGCGCCATCGTGTCGTCGTGCGATCCATCAGGCCCCTCCTCCATATGCCGTCCTGCCAGTGGTCACCACGCCGAGATGGTGGACGATGCTCGTCTGCGTGGCCGGACCGGCCGGGTCATCCGCCATCGCAATCTCCTGGTCGTGCCGCGGGCGGGCGCTGCGCCACCCGCAGCCCGTGCGCGGCAGCGAGCGGACCGCCCCTCGCGAACCGCCCGCGGCTCACGATCCTTGTCTCTCCCATCCTATCGGCACTGCCGGACGACGACGTTAGCGATGTGGCTCTGCGGCGGTCCGCTCGCCGTGGCCTCCCGAGTCTCCCTCAAGCAGCCCGGCCACGCTGCCGATAATGGTGGGGAGAATCGCGCCACACGCACTGGAGGAGTGCCATGAGAATCATGAAGAGGACGTGCCTGGGCCTGACGATCCTGCTGCTGGTGGCCGCGGCCGCGGCCGCGGCCGCCTTGGGCGCCGCGCGCGGCGGCGCCGTCGCTGAGGGGGCGGCAGGCCCGCCTGCGGGCGTCGCACAAGCGGTCGCCACACCGTCGGGCGAGATCGCCCACTACGGCGAGGGCTACCGCTTCGATTCCAACGGCTGGATCTACCTGCACATCGAAGGCCAGCCCTACGAGCGCGGCTTCCAGCACGGGCGTCTGCTGGCGCCCGAGCTGGCCGAGACCATGCGCACTCTGAACTACATCACGATGAACGACACCGGCCAGACCTGGCAGTACTTCATCAAGGCGGCCACGAGACTATGGACGAAGAAGATCCAGGGCGAATACCTCCAGGAGATCAAGGGCATCGCCGCCGGCGCCACCAGCGCGGGCACGCCGCTGACGTGGCAGGATGTCCTCGCCCTGAACGGCGAGATGGAGCTCACCGGCTACTGGTACC
>JBAXRL010000177.1:0-5975 GCA_037131205.1 Actinomycetes bacterium
GCCGCGATGCGTCCACGGGCGCATCCGTGCGTGCAGACCTATTGGGATAGGCCCTTGGCCCTCACGTTGCGTCAGGCTCTATCCTTCGCCAACGGAGGGGAACGTGACGGCGCACAGATTCGGTGAGGTCGCGACGCTTGCGCATGTGAGCGTGCGCACCCTGCCCCGCCACGACAAGACCGGCCTGCTCCAGGTCCTCAGCCTCAACCGGCCGCGTGCGGGCGCTCCCGGATCACGTGGGCTGCGCGCCGCCGACCTGTCGCCCCAGCCAGTCCTCGGCGGCGACGACGTCCTCGAAGGCGCGCACCGTGAGTCCACGATTGACGGCGACGGTCTCCCAGAAGGACGCCTCCGCGAACTGGTCCGGTCCGCAGACGATGGCCACCCTCGCGACGTGGGGAGCGTACTCGGCGATGAAGGCGGCCGATTCGAACGTGTCCATTGTCCCAAGCCTGTATTCGAGGTCCGTCTCGTCACAGAGGACGCGGACGCACCCGTTCGCGCGGCACGCCTCCACGATGGCCTTGCCATACTCGCGAACGTCTTCCAGGCTGTCGTCAACGCCCTCCGCCTTGACAGTGAGAAGGTCGACGTTCACGCTCATGCTGTAGGTGATGGCCACGCGCGCATCCTCGCTTCCGCCGGCCGCGGCGTCCGCAGGCGGCGCGGCGTCGATGCCGGACGATGGGATTCTACCGCGCGCCGCCTCGAAACCCTCGTTTCAGCGGCGCACGCTGCTGACATCCCAGGCGCGTGCCATAGGGTTTTCGGGAGCTCGCATCTTGAAAGGGACCGGCGGACCTCCCGGTCCGCCCCGAGAAAGGAGCACGGAATGAGACGCGTGGCCATTTGTGGCCTTCTCGTGATCGCGCCGCTGCTCGCGGCGGTCCTCGGGCTCACCGCCTGCGGATCGTCAGATCAGCCCGCCGAGCAACAGTCCGCGGCCAGCCCGGCGGCCACCTCCGCGGCCCGGTTTGCCGCCGGTCAATCCGTGGCCGCCAAGTGGACCGACGGCAGCCTCTACCTCGCCACCGTGACCGCCGTCGATGGCGACAACGTCACCGTGACGTACACCGACGACGGGACGTCCAGGACGGTGCCGGCGACTGACGTCCGGGCCATCCCCGATACGGGCTTCGCGGTCGGCGACCGTGTGCGCGCTGTCTGGGCGGGCGGACGTTTCTATCAGGGTGAGGTCAGCAAGGTGGACGGCACGACGTACACGGTGAAGTGGGACGACGGGAGCGATCCCTCGACGGTCGAGGCCGGCAGGATCATCGCGGAGTAGGTCTGGCGCGCGCGGCCGGGAGGTAGCCCTCGCGCACCTGCGAGAAGGCGCCGGCCGCGGAGGACGACGGATGGTTTCACCGCGATCACTGCCCGACCATCCGCCGCGGAGGCGCCGCGCAGATGCTGAGGTCGCCCTGTCTGTCACCGTCGCCGAGCGCTCTCGATCAGGTGTGATGCACCGGGGAACAACGAGGGAACATGTCTGAGAGCGGAGGGAACGCCGGCGGAGCCGTTGGCGGGGCTGTCCACGGACTCGGTCTCAGCGGAGCGCTTGTCTGCGAGCTGCTCCACTTCTTGAAGACGTGATCAGACACGTTCGTCTGTCCTTCAGGCGATGTCCCGTACCTCTCCATGAGCGCCGCCTTCAGGTCCTTCCGGCGCCGGTCGCCGGGCCGACGCCCGTAGACCGTCGCTCCTGGCCGCGACACACCCATGCATCCGAATCACCTGACGCTTCGCTCGGTCCTGTCTCGTGAGCCGGCCGCACGACGACTTCAGAATGGACCCGCCATGGCCGATACAGCCGGTAGGTGAACGCGCCCAGTCACGGGGCGGGAGGATAGCGACGTCAGAGCAAGCAGCGGAAGCGTTCAGGGAGCGCATGAAGACCGGCGTGGCGGGGCCGCGGAAGGCCCGTGGAGCGCGCGGGGCCCGTGGAGCCGCCGGGACGTCGCCGAGGCGCGTCGCGGGCGCGGCGCGGGGGCGCCTTCGTCGCCGCGCCGCTCATGCCGGTCGTCAGGCCCGCGGCCCGAGCACCGCGAACCGCCGAGCCG
This sequence comes from Actinomycetes bacterium, assembly GCA_037131205.1. Classification (GTDB taxonomy): domain Bacteria; phylum Actinomycetota; class Thermoleophilia; order UBA2241; family UBA2241; genus CAIXSE01. The sequence continues at coordinate 2,064 of JBAXRL010000177.1, forward strand.
GCGATGGGCGGGAACGGACGCCGGCGTGACGTGACGGTGGCCATGCCTGCGTGCCTCTGCCGCCGACCGTACAACGAACGAAGAGGTGAGGATGATGGCTGGACGAAGAGATCGTGGATGGCTCGCGATCGCGGCGACGCTCCTGGGCGTGGTGGTCGCGGCGACGATGGCGGGAGCGTGCGGATCGTCAGGCGACGCCGCGGCGCCGAGCCCGAGCGCCACCGCGGCGGGCGTGGCGGTCTCCAGGGACGACGTGGTCGCGTTCGTCAACAAGGCGGTCGCCTACGCCGAAAAGAACGGCAAGGAGGCGGCCCTGGCGGCGTTCAACGATCCGCAGGGCGAGTTCCAGGTCGGCGAGCTGTACATCTTCGCCTACGACTTCAGCGGCAGGAACCTCGCCCACTACGACCAGTCGCTGGTCGGCAAGGATCTCATCGACCTCAGGGATCCCAATGGCAAGCCCATCATCAGGGACTTCGTGGGCATCGCCAGGAACGGGAGCGGCTGGCTCTCCTACGTGTGGGCCAACCCCGCCGACGATGACCGTCCCGAGGCGAAGATCGGCTACATCACGAGGGTCGACGACGACTGGCTCCTGGGCGCCGGTACCTACGGGCCCGCGGCGCAGCAGACGCCGGGCGCGTCTCCTTCACCGTGAGCAGGAGCGGCTGACTCATCTGGCGGCGAGAGGGCGGGGGGCCCGTCGCCTCAGCGGCCGGCGCTTGTCGAGCGCAGCACGCGGCGGCCGTACTCGAGCACGAGGTGGAGATCGTCGCGGCGGTCCTCACCACTGCGGAGACGATAGGACCGTGCCCTCGGGCCGGCGACAGGAACGTGCACCGGGAAGCGCCGAGAGGACGCCCGCATGCCCACGGAGATCGATGAGCTCTCGCCGTTGGGCGATCGCTATCGGGATGTCCTGCTGTCCATGTACGACGGGGCGCCCCAGCGCGGCGCGGACGGCCGCTCATACGCGATCGACGGCAGCACGAGAGTGTCGCTCGCGGAAGGCATGACGCTCCACTCCCTGTGCGTGACGGACCGCGTGACCGCCACGCTCGAGGTAGGGCTGGCCTACGGATTCAGCGCCGTGTTCCTGCTGGCGGCGCTCGATCGGGTCGGCGGCGGCACGCACACCGCGATAGATCCGTTTCAGATGACGGACTGGCACGGCATCGGCATGACGCACGCCAGCGAGCTCACCGCTCAGTCAGCCACGCTGACGTCACGCTCCTTCACGTGGATCGAGGACCGCTCGGACCGCGCCCTCGTGGACCTTGAGAGGGCGGGGCGGACCTGCGGTCTCGTCTTCATCGACGGCTACCACCGCTTCGACGACGTCCTCGTCGATTTCACGCTCTCGGCGCGGATGTGCAGGAGCGGCGGTCTGATCGTCCTCCACGATATGTGGCTGGACAGCATCAAGGCGGTCGCCTCGTTTGTCCGCAACGACCGCCCGGACTTCGCCGAGGTCACGACGCCGTGCGACAACCTCTTCGTCGTGCGACGCGTCGGCGAGGACGAGCGGGACTGGTCGCACTTCGTCGACTTCCCGTTGCGGTAGACCCAGGCGCCCGTCGAGCGGCCGGAGGGCGGGTCAATCGGCCGGCAGCCAGTCCACGACGCCCGCCTTCGCCAGCCACACCAGGGACATCCGCACGAAGGCGCGCCGGTTCGGGGGGAAGGCGCGCACCACGTCCTGCACCGACAGCGATCCGGCCTCCCGGAGCAGGCTCACGATCCGGCGCGCTTCCGCCGGGCTGCCGCGGAGCCCGGGGAACATCTGATCGAGCTCCACCGCCGGGTCCGGGCCGCGCGCGTCGGGTTCGGCGGCCGTCGTGAGGCGGAGCCGCAGACCGTCGTGCAGCACGGCGCCGGGATGACCGCGAAAGTCGGCGAAGGGGTCTCCGCGGAGAGGGTTCATCCGGTGCGCGGAGGCGCGCGCCCCTGCGTCGCCGGCCAGAAGGCGACGCTCCGTCAACGCGGAGGCGCGCGCCCCTGCGTCGCCGGCCAGAAGGCGACGCTCCGTCAACGCGGAGGCGCGCGCCCCTGCGTCGCCGGCCAGAAGGCGACGCTCCGTCAATTCGGCAAAGAGCTGGTTGTACTGGTCGGCGATCACCGGCCAGGAGAACACCTCCCGGGCTCTGCGCTTGCCTGCCGCACCCATCGCGGCGCGGAGCTCCGGGGACGCGATCAGGCGGCTCAGGGCGTCGGCGGCGCGACCGCTGTGGACCGCCGTGTGCTGAGCCACCGCCCCGGCATAGTGGGGGTAGTCGACCATGCCGAGCGACTGCAGGTGGGCGAGGGTCTCGCCCAGACGTCCGCCGGCGGCGCCGAGCGTCGGCACGAGGAAGCCATCGACGCCGTCGCGTACGATGAAGCGATAGCCGTCCCAGTCGCTGACCACCAGCGGCAGGCCCGCCGCCATCGCTTCCAGGGGCGCCTGGCCGAAGGTCTCGAGGATGGTGTCTGACAGCAGCAGGAAGACGTCCGCCGCCGCCCAGCACTGCGCCACGACAGCGGCGTCGTTGCCGTCCAGAAACAGGACGTCGATGTGCGGCGCGTACCGCTGGGCGGCCTCGCCGAACCGGGCGCGATCCTGCTCGCCGGCCGGGAACCAGCCCGCCATGACGAAGTGGGTCTTGACCCCCGAGCTGAGCTGCGCCGCCTCGACGGCCTTGAACATGGCTTGCGGAAAGGCCTTGTCGTAGAACGACAGCCGCCCGAGAAAGTACACGACCACGTCGCCGGCGGCGATGCCGTGGGCGCTGCGCAGCGCTTGGCGTGCATCCAGGTCGGTCGCCTGCGCTTCCAGGGTCTCCGCATCGACGCCGAAAGGGATGACCGGCAGCCGCGGCCGCGGCAGCCGCGTCGCGCCCAGCCTCTCCCGCAGGTAGTCCTCCCAGGTGTCGAACGTCCGCCGCACGACCTCTTCCAGCGTCGGCGAAGAGCAGATCAGCGCGTCCCACTCATGAAGAGGCGCGAGCGCCGAGCCCATCATCTGCTCGCGATGCGTGGCGGAGGCAAAGGCGAAGATGGACCCGACGATGCTGTAGGCGTCGTCCCTCGACGCGTGGCGCCTGATCCAGGCCAGCTCCGACAGGTACGGCTGGCCCGAGAGCAGCACGCCGGCGCGGGCGGGGGGCCCGGTGGCGAGCGGCGACCCCGTGCTGAGGGTGGGGCCGGCGGTGGCCCCGCCGGCGCCGGCGGCGATGTCGGCGTCCCCGTCGGCGAGAAGCTCGCGCGCCAGTGCGGCGAGCGGCAGCGCCCCGTGGCTGTGGAAATGGAGGTTGCGGTAGCCGCCGTAGCGCGCCAGCGCCCGGTACACCCCTGCGTTGGCGATCAGCCGGCCGTAGGGGTTGACCGGCGGCGTCACCTGGCCGTGCGGGAGGTAGATAGCCAACTCATCGGGCTGCGCCATGCGCGGAGCTTATCAGGGCGCGCGGAGGCGGTGCGTTCCGGTACGATTCCCGCGCACGCATGGCGAGGGATGAGGCGCCCACTCGATGGCGACACAGCCGATACAGCCCGTCATTCTGACGACACCCCAGCGGATGGCGGAGCACGTCGCCGTCCTGGCCGCGGCGTTCTCCGGCCGCGCGCACTATGCGGAGCCGATGATCTACTGTGACGAACGGCAGGACGGCGCGGCCGTCTCAACGCGCAACGCGATCGCCATGGCCGCGGCCGGCGGTGGCCACGTCCTCTTTCTCGAGGACGACATCGTGGCGGATGCCGAGGCGCCGCACGCGATCTCCCGCGTCGAGCTCCCCCCCGGCGTGGCCGTCATCTCCTTCTGCGACATGCGTGAGGTACCCGAGTACGCGCCGCCCGGCCTCTACCGCCGCAGCCCGCTGGGCAGTGACGGCCGCGGGTGGTGGGGCAACCAGGCCCTCCTGATCCACCGCGACA
>JBAXRL010000178.1:0-5966 GCA_037131205.1 Actinomycetes bacterium
GACTCATAATCGGCCGGTCGCAGGTTCGAGTCCTGCTGGGCCCACCAGAACCATCTGGTTCGAACCTTCGATACGGCCGGGAGCCGCGTCGCTCTCATTGAGAGACCCCTTTCCGCGGGAATTCCTCAGGGAGGAGCCCTGCGGGGTGGGGAATGTGCGTCGGACGGGTAGTCGACCTGCCGTCGTGCCCGCCCGGACTCGCCCTCTCTCCAAATGTGCGGGCAGGGACGCCCAAGTCGCAGCGGCCGTCCGCTTGAAGCGCCGTTTGAGACCGTTGCAGTGCGTGTACGGGATCACTCCATCGTGCTGAAGCCGTCCAACCACAATGCCCGGAGCAATGCGGAGAGAATCTGCGAAGTCCACGATGCGCTCGGAGCAGACCGGTGTTGTCGATACGAAGTCCTCGTACTGGCGACGAGGAATCAGGATGTCGGCGGCAATCCGACCAGCTTCGAGCTCGGCGTCATCGGAGAGCCCGTCAGTCTCGAGATAGGGCGTCTTCTTGCCGTGCTTCAGAACGTGCACGGCCTCGTGAAAGAAACCGAACCAAAGGCGATCATCGGTCTTGTACCGCAGACCCAGATGGATGAGCGCCTTCCGGGGAGTCAGCCATCTCACGGACGCCGACACTCGCGTCTTCGGCGACGGTGGTGGTGTCGCCCGCGGCGAGGCGGTGCTGGACGGCGGCGAGCACGGCCGCGTCGTAGTCACCCCACTGGGCGGCGGCGCGGCGAACGATCTTGGCATGGATGGTGCTCACAACCGGGGCAGGGGCTGAAGCCCCCTGCACCCCCCCGCTTGAATTGCTGAGGGGATAATGGCTAGAAAGCCCGGACAGCACGCACCCTGTGCGAGAGGCGCTTGTAGTAGTTGTACTGGGCGCCATTGTCGAAGTATTGGTGCCACGCGATGAGCGCGTCGTACTCGGAGGAGCTCCAGTAGGCGACGGACCCAAAACCACCTATCGCTGCACGGTTGAGGTACAGCTTGTCCAACTCATCCTTGCTGGGCAAGTACCAGTCGGCATAGCCGTGGCTGGTGTAGGCCCGCGCCACGCCCGCCGCATAGCTGGTGGCAACACGTCCTTGTGTCTTGCAGATCAGATCTGTATTGGCGCGTCCTGTGCCGAGCGCTGTTGCTGTTGCGCCAGTGACCACGTCCCTTCCGTTCCACCAGCGTATTCCTGGTATTGTGACTTGGTCCTCTGCGGCGGCAATCAATCCGTGCGTTTCTCCCGCTACGTAGCCCGGGTCTCCACGTTGAAGGATGTAGGCTACGATGCCGCCCTGGTAGGGATCGCCGACTGCAATCGTCACGGTGAAGCCCATGGCCTTGCTCTTGCCCGCCGCCGTTGTCACCGTGACCGTCACCGCGCCGTACTTGGCCTTCGTGGGCACCTTGCACTTGATCTGCGTGGCCCTCCAGGAGGTGTACGTGGTGCACGTCTTGGCGCCGAACTTCACGGAGCTTGCGCCTCGCGCCGCACCGAAGCCCGTGCCGATGATGGTGACGGTCGCGCCGCGCTTGGCGGAGGCGGGCTTGAGCTTGGCGACGGTGGCCACCGAGCTCTGCCCGCTGGCGGACGGCGAGGCGGAGGCGCCGCCCCCACCGCCGAAAGCGCCGCCGTTCAGCACCACCCAGAGAGTGCCCGCCACAGCGACTACCGCAAGAACGGCGGCGGCGACCAGCCACAGGGCCCGCCGCGAGCCGCGCGACCTGGGGGCCGCCGGACCACCCACGGCAGGAAGAGGCGAGTCGTGTCCGTGTGGCGCCGCGGCCAGAACCGGCGCGGGCACAGGCTGCTCTGTGGCCGGGGCAGGCTGAGGCGCTTGGGCGAGCGGTTCCGCCTGCTTCGCCGGCGCTTTGTCTGACGCAGGGCGGCGCGGCGTGACCACAGAACCGGCCGGCGGTGGCGCGGCCGGCAGTGGGGCTTCGACGCGCGTGGGGCCCAGCGGCGGCGGCGCGGTCGCCGGTGCGTGTGCGGCTTCGCTCTCGGCGACCAGCGGCCCCAACTCCTCCCGCAGGGCGGCGGCGAGCGCCTGCCCCGTCTGGAAGCGCTCGCCCGGATCCTTGGCGAGGGCCGTGCGCATGAGATCGTCGATGGGCGGCCGCAGCGCGGGGTTCAGGGGGCACACCGCAGGCACCGCCGCCGTCACGTGCTTGAAGAGCACGCCGGGCAGTGAGTCCGCCTCGTAGGGCACCCGCCCGGCGAGCGCCTCGAAGAGCATCACGCCGAGCGCGTAGAGGTCACTGCGCCCGTCGGCGGCGAGGCCCTGGGCCTGCTCCGGGGACATGTAGTGGGCCGAACCCATCACCGTGCCAGTCGCGGTGTGCTGCGTCATCCCGATGATCCGCGCGATGCCGTAGTCGGTCAGCACCGGCTCGCCCTGCGCCGTGAGCAGCACGTTGGCCGGCTTGATGTCGCGGTGGATCATGCCCTGCCGGTGGGCGTAGTCGACGGCCGCGCAGAGCGGCTCGAAGAGGCGCAGCACCTCGGCGGCCGGCAGGCGGCGTCCTTCCGCGGCGATCTCCCCGAGGCGCGCCGCGAGGGTCGCGCCCTCGACGAACTCCATGACCATGAAGTAGTGCTCGTCGATGTGGTCGAAGTCGATGACGCGCACGATGTTGGGGTGGCGCAGGGCGGCGACCGCCTGCGCCTCGCGCTCGAACCTGACCAGCAGGCTGGGGTCGTCCGCGAGGTCCGCGCGCAGCACCTTGACGGCCACGGTCTGGCGCAGGCCTGGGTGCGTGGAGCGGTAGACCGTGGCCATGCCGCCGCGACCGATGAGCGCTGTGATCTCGTAGCGCCCCAGCGTGCGACCGATCAGCTCGTCCGCCATGGCTCCCCATCCCGCCTTTCGCCCGACGTGCGCCTCTGCGCTTCTTCAGGAGGCGGACCTCGCGCCCGGCTCGGGCCCGCGGCTCAGGCGTGACGGCGCTTCCTTCGTCGCCCGTCTCGTGCTCCACTGCGAAGGCGCGAACCCCGTCGTCTTCACCCACCTCTTCGACAGCGGGGACGGCGCACTTGAATCGGCGACGAGGCCGTAGCAGGCAGCCTACCACGCGTCTCTCTTGCCGCGCTCAGCCCACCGGTCGCCAGTACATGCCCTGCGGTTGCGGGCCGCCCCCTGTCGTTTCACGGCGAAGCCCATGGCGTTGCTCGGGCGGCTCGCCGTCGTCATGCCAGGGTAGCGCACGCGAGCGGCGACGAGTGGAGCTGATCGCCGCCTCGCTGCCGCCATGGCATCTGCGTGCCGCGAGCGGCGGCCGGTGTAGATGCAGCCTCCGGCCGGGTGGAGATGCGCACCACGCCTGCCCCTCGGACGGACCAGCGCGCCACGTCAAGAGCGTGCGGGTGTACGTTCGCCGCCGGCGGGGTGGCGCGGCGCGGACGCGCACGAGCCGCGACGGGACAAAGCCAACACGGCGTCACCTGTGCCGCCCGCACCACCTCACCCGTCGCCGGCAGGAACTGAAATCATGTGCGGGCGCGAATCCGAAGCTGGAAACGGGCTCTGCCAGGCAGATGCCACCCTGCGCGACGTGGCGGCTGGAGAGCGGCAGCCCGCACGTCAACTTGGCCGCCAGCCTCTGCTGCCGGCCTCATAGGCCTGCGGATCTCCCGGCGCTTCTCCGTGGCATGCGGGTCTGGGCGTCGCGGCCATTGTCCAACTGGCGCCGCGCGACCGGCTCAGAGGCACTCTGCGCGGACAGCCGAATCACCGCTCGGAGTGCCACGATGCAGCGTGCCCCCCGGCGGTCAGTCCCAACAGGTCATTGCGCCCGCGGGGTCCACCACCATCTTGGGCTGACCGCACTTCGGACAGGTTGCGCGGTCCCGCAGCGGGCGATCCTGGTGGCATTCGGGGCAGGGGTAGCTGTCGCGCTGTCGCCCCTTCCAGCCCTCGTCCCACGCCTTCAGCCCGGTATCGGCCTGTTGCACGCCGTGCTCGGGGCACACTGCCGGGGTGGTGACGTCGCCGCTGAATCCGTAGTCGAAGTCGGCGGTGACCCACTTGGCCTCGTGGCCACAGCTCTCGCAGAGATAGTCGCGTGCAGACCCCATGGTCCCTCCTTCTCTCCAGTCTGCCGCAGGTGCACACCGTCACTCGGGACTGCGGCCAGGACAGGCCTCCCTCAGCGTGCGAACACCGTGCGCGGGTCGCGCCGCAGGGCCTGCGGGCGCGCTACTCCTCCGCGCGAACGGTGTCGATGAACCACTCAAGCGCGGCGAAGAGCTTCTGCAGCGCGCCCTCCTCGGCGAGGACGTCGAGTCTGATACGCGGGCGGCGGACCGGCGTGCCCCCGACGGTCGACTCATCGATGTTCACGGACGGGATCTCGTTGAACCTGCGCGGCAGCGCAGCGCGCATCTCGGCGCCATTGAAGGGCGACTTGGTGCGCAGGTACTCGAACTGGCATTCCAGCGTGCCACCCGTCCAGAGGGCGACGACCGGGTACCACACCCCCTCGCGCATCAGCTTCAAGGTGAACGAGCCCTCGTTGCCGTGACCCCAGGAGCTCCCGGGCAGCGACTCCCTGGCCCACTCGTAGATGCGACGGGCGGCTGCGACCCCATCGGGATCGCGCTCCGCCAGCGCCGCGAAGAACGAGGCCTCATCCCACTCGCGACCTGCCGACCGCGCCGTGCTCTTCCTCGCCCGCGCCTCCTCGGTCAGGCCGATGACCTTGGGCGCCAGCGTCTTGAGACCCTCGCCGACGAACTGCTTGATCTCGACGGCGACCACCTGCGTCTCGCGCATCTGGGCGTTGAGGAGCTCGACGATGCGCCGCGGCTCGGGGGGGATGGCGTCGGCCACGAAGACGAGGCGCATCCTGCCGGCCCTCAGGTTGGTGTTCGCGCGTTCCCAGAGATCCCGCGGATCGATGGCCTCGCCAAGTCGGTTGGCGATCTCCTCTCCGGGGTCCAGCCCGTCCGCCGCGCAGCGCTCCTCGAACTGCTCGGCCAGAGGGGCTTTGCAGGCCCGTAGGCGTTGGCGTTCGCCGCGTAGTCGAGCATCTGCCCGACGACTTCACGGCGGATGCGCAGGTCGGACGCACGCTTGACCTCGACCAGAGTCGACCAGTCGCCGTCAGAAACGCAGGAGATCCTTCGAGCGGCGGTCAAGAAGCGCAGGGCGAACCGATAGGAAGACAGAGAAGAGCGAGGGGCGCAGTGAGTCTTCACGCGCACTCCTGCTCACAAGCACGAAGGGGCCAACGTAGAACCACGCGCGACTGCCCTTCTTGCCGTCCCCGCGCTCTGATAGCCTTCGTTCAGTCGCGGTGTTGACGGGGCGCAACGAGCCATTGAGGTTACTCCGCAATGCCGCGAGCGGCGAGTGTCAGGGGAAATGCGGGCGAGAGAACCGTCTCGCCTCGCGCTGACGAAAGGCGTGCTGCCGGACCCATGACGAGACCGCCATCACCTGCATTCCTTGTGCCTGCTATGGACGTCGATGCGCCGTACGTCTCTCGGTTGTCGGCGCGGTCGGCCCTGTACACCGACCTTCGACTCCTTCTGGACAACGCCTCTTCCGTGCTTCCAGACGGGGGGTATCGAGCGTTCGTCCTGGACGAGAACCGCCTCCGCCGCTCCTCCGGCTCGTCGCGCAACAAGCTGTGGAAGGAGCTCAGCGCGCGCTATCGGCTGGTCGGCGCTGACCCGCTCTTCGTTGTCTTCCAGGAAGAGTGGTCTCGCTGCGCCTCAGAGGCGGAGAGGGCGCTGACGGCGTACGTGCTGCTCGCGCTCAACGATCGGCTCGTGGGGGACCTCGGTATGTACTGGCTCTTCGAGCGGCTGCGGAGTGCGCCTGCCGAGCTGCGGGTGGACGACGTTCTCGGGTTCGTCGCTCGGTCCGCGCGCGAGCATCCGGAAGCAGGGCGGTGGTCAGAGACCACGACGCTGAGGGTGGCTCAGCACTACCTCGCCAGCCTTCGCGACTTCGGACTCGCGCGAGGCACGC
>JBAXRL010000179.1:0-5955 GCA_037131205.1 Actinomycetes bacterium
CGACATGAACAGCGGAGGCAGAGGGGAGGTCCTCGTCCGTGATCAGTCTCAATGAGCGCGCGCACGCCGTCTTTCGCAGGCTGAGCGACGCGGCCGAACCCCTGCAGGTGGCGGTGTCCGAGCTGGACAATGGCGCGACGGTCCTCGACGCCGGCGTCGCCGTCGATGGCTCGCTGGAGGCGGGCCGCCTGTTCGCCGAGGCGTGCCTCGGCGGGCTGGCGGACGTCCAGCTCCGCCAGCTCCAGCTCGACGACCTCACGCTCCCGGGCGTCGAGGTGAGCGTCCCTCAGCCGGTGCTGGCCTGCATGGCCTCGCAGTACGCCGGCTGGGCGGTCAATGTGCCCGCCGGCGACACCTCGAAGAAGTACTTCGCCATGGGTTCCGGGCCGGCCAGAGCGCTCCACCGCGGCGAGCCCATCTTCGCCGACATCGACTACCGCGACCCCGCGACGCTGGCCGTGCTGACCCTGGAGGCGAACCGTCTGCCGGGGCCGGAGGCGGCCGCCTGGATCGCCGGCAAGTGCGGCGTGTCGCCCGAGCGCCTCTTCCTGCTGGTCGCGCCCACGGCCAGCCTTGTGGGCTCGGTGCAGATCGCCGCGCGCATCGTCGAGACCGGGCTCCACAAGATGCACGAGGTGGGCTTCGCCATCGCCACCGTGCGCTCCGGCTTCGGCTCGTGCCCGCTGGCCCCGGTGGCGGCCGACGATCTCACGGCCATCGGCCGCACCAACGACGCGGTCCTCTACGGCGGCCGCGCCTGGTACACGGTGCGCGCCGAGGACGCCGCCATCGAGAGCGTGATCGAGCGCCTGCCGTCGGCCGCCTCGAGTGACTACGGCGTGCCGTTCGGCGAGCTCTTCCGTCGTCACGGCGGCGACTTCTACAAGATCGACCCCCTGCTGTTCAGCCCGGCCGAGGTCACCATCACAAGCAGCGTGAGCGGCCGCACCTTCCACGCCGGCGGCCTCGACACGGCCGTCATCCGAGCCTCGCTGTTCGCTTGAAGGTCGCGATCCTCGGGCAGAGGGGGGGCTGGCACACCGAGAGCCTCCGCGGCGCGCTCGCGCGGCGGGGGCTCGCCGCCGAGTGCTACCCCGTCACGCAGCTCACCGCGCGCGTGACCGGCAGGCCGCGCCTCAGCGCCGCGACGGCGCCGCTCGACGACTGCGATGTCGTCTTCGTGCGGGCCATCCCGATGGGGTCTCTGGAGCAGGTGATCTATCGCATGGACGCTCTGCGCATGCTCGAACACGATGGCGTGAGAGTGGTCAATTCGGCCCTGGCCATCGAGCACGGCGTCGACAAGTACTACGCCTCGGCGCGCCTGCACGACGCGGGCCTGCCGACGCCGCGCACCATCGTCTGCGAACGCTTCGAAGAAGCTTTGGCCGCCTACGAAGAGCTCGGCGGCGACGTGGTCGTCAAGCCCCTGTTCGGCTCCGAGGGCAAGGGCATCGTGCGGATCACCGACGGCGACACCGCCTACCGCGTGTTTCGCGCCCTCGAGCTCGGCCGCTCCATCTACTGCCTGCAGGAGTTCGTGCCTCACGGCCGCGCGGACATCCGCGCCTTTGTGGTCGGCGGCCGCGTCATCGGCGCCATGCTGCGCCGCGCCCAGGGGTGGAAGACCAACGCCTCCCAGGGAGCGAAGGGGGAGCCGCTCGAGCCGGACGAGCGTCTCATCGATCTCAGCCTGCGCGCGGCGCGCGTGGTGGGCGCCGAGCATGCCGGCGTCGACATCCTCCCGCGCGACGACGGCGAGTACAGCGTCATCGAAGTGAACACCATCCCGGGCTGGCGGGCGCTGCGCGCGGCCACCGGCGTCGATGCCGCGCGGTGTCTCGTCGATCACGTCCTCGAGGAGGTGGGGTGGAGCGGCTGACGGGCGTCGAGATCGCCTGGGCGGCGCAGCTGGCCTGCCTGTTCGAGGTGAGCGTCGAGAAGCCCGGCAACGTGTCGCCGCGCGTCGGCTTCGCCGACGCGCGCTTCGAGGACTTCGCGGCCAGCGCCGTGGCCATCGGGCCTGCCATGGGGGATGCCGGGCTGGCCGGCGTCGGCGAGACGATCGCGCGCGCCGCCGCGGCCACGCGCCGCCTCGTGGCCACCAACACCAATCTCGGCATGATTTTGCTGCTCGCCCCGTTGGCGAAGGCAGCGGCGCGACTCGGCGCCGGCGGCGACCCGCGCGCCGCGCCGCACGACGCCGGCGGCGACCTGCGCGCCGCGCTGCACGACGTCCTTGAGGGCTTGACCGTGCAGGACGCGCGCCTCGCCTACGCGGCCATCCGCGCGGCCGCTCCGGCCGGCATGGGCGAGGTCGAGCGCCACGACGTCGGCGAGGACGCCGTGACCGTGACCCTGCGCGCGGCGATGGACGCCGCCCGCGAGCGCGATTCCATCGCCCGGGAGTACGTCACCGACTTCGCCATCACGTTCACGCTCGGCGCCGCCACGCTCCAGCGCTGCTGGCAGGACGGCGCCGCTTTCTCGGACGCCGTCGTCACGGCGTTCCTCACGATCCTCGCCGCGGTACCCGACACGCTGATCGCGCGCAAGAACGGCTTGCGCGCGGCGGAGGACGTGTCGCGGCGCGCGGCCCGCGTCCTGGCTGCCGGGGGACGCTTCAGCGAGCAGGGGCGCGCGCGCCTCGCCGAGCTCGCCGGCGAGCTCGGCGACGAGGCCCACGCGCTCAACCCGGGGACGACCGCCGACCTCGTCGCCGCCGCGCTGTTCGTCTTTCTGACCGAGGGCGAGATGCTTGCCGACGTGCCCGCTCTCACGGCTCGCTGGTGAAGCTGAGCGGGTCGACGCCAGATGGTCGGAGCGCGTCGGCGCTGGAGGGCGCCGCCGTCGAGACCGCGGCCGGCCTGATCTTCACGGTCAAGGGGGTCGTGCACCCCCCGGACCGGGTCGTGGCCTACCTGCGGTACGTGCCCGACCCGCGCGGAGAGCGGGTGCGAGGCGCGGAACGGTACCGCCGGGTGTACAGCGTCGCCGAGCAGGAGCGGGCGCTGCGCGCCCGGGGCCTTTCGTACCGCACCGACGACCCCGCGCTCGGCGTGTCCGTTGAGGCTGTTCCCTGGGAGGACGTGGCGCGCGTCTACGATCCGCGCCAACGACTGCAGCGGCTCCGCGCCGCCGGGGCCGTCAGCCCGCTCACGGAGGACGCGCTGGCCCTCGCGGAGCTGCTGCGCGAGGCCGCCGGCGTGCCGCCGGCGGCGCTCGGACTCACCGGCTCCCTGCTGTTCGACCTGCACACGTCCTCCTCGGACATCGATCTCGTGGTGTACGGCGAGGGCGAGTGCCGCAGGGTGCACGCGGCGCTGGCGCGCCTTCTGGACGACCCTTCGGCGGCGCCGGCGCGCCCGCGCGGCGAAGAGCTCGCGGCGATCCACGCGGTGCACCGCGAGGACACGCCGCTCTCCGCCGCCGACTTCGCGCGCCTGCAGGCCGGCAAGGTCAACGAAGGCCGCTTCGCCGGCCGGCCGTACTTCGTGCGCTTCGTGAAGCTGCCGGCGGAGGTACCCGAGCGCTACGGAGACCCGCGCTTCGCGCCCGCGGGGCGGGCGCTCGTGGAGGCGCGGGTCCGCGACGCTCGCGACGCCCTGTTCACGCCGTGCCGCTACGCGCTCGGCGAGCTGCGCTTCCTCGAGGGCGCGCGCGTAGACGATCTCAGCGAGGTGGTGTCGTTCCGCGGCCGCTTCGCCGACCAGGCGCGGGCCGGCCAGTGGGTGCGCGCCTACGGAGCCGTGGAGCGCGTCGTCTGGCGCGAGCGCCTCGCGACGTCGCGCCTCGTAGTGGGCGGCCGGCCCGGCGACTACCTCCTGGGGCTCGAGGGCGAGTCCGTGCGCGCCACGTTCGGCGGCGACGATGCGTCCGCGTAGGCGGTCACCCCGACGATGAGCGCGCGCAACGTGGCTGGGCCGCGATGACGCTGCCGCTCCGTACCGCGCGTCTCGTCGTACGCGAGCTCGCGACGGCCGATCTTGACGAGCTCGCGGCGATCTACGCCGACCCCCAAGTGCTGCTCTGGGAGCCGGCGTTCACGCGCGAGCAGATGCAGGCGATGCTCGAGCAGTCGCTCTCACGCTATCGCGATGACGGGATCGCGGAGTACGCCGTGGTCCTGAGGGCCTCCGAGGCCCTGATCGGGGTCTGTGGCCCCGTGTACCGTGACATCGAAGGCGAGCGCCTGCCGGAGCTGGGCTGGGACCTGCGCGGCGACATGTGGGGTCACGGCGACATGACGGAGGCGGCCCGCGGCGTGCTGACGCACGCCGCCGGCCTCGGCCTCCGCCGGCTCTTCCCGCTGATCGTGCCCGACAACGAGCGCTCGCGAGGCGTGGCCCGGCGGCTCGGCATGACGGTCGAGCGACAGGTCGTGTGGGCCGACCGGCCGCACGACCTTTGGGCCATCGATCTGGTCTGAGCGGGATAGCGCAGCGCCGAGGCACGCAGGCCCGCGCTGCCGTCGGCTGGGCGTGCCGCGGCTCAGACGTCCGGCGCGATGATCTCGACGGTGGGGAAGTAGGTGCGGTAGCGCGCCGCGTCGCGCGTGAGCAGCGACATGCCGGTCACGGCCGCATGCGCGCCGATGTAGAAGTCGGGGAGCGGGGAGCGTCGCGCGCCGCCCGCTCTGCGATACTCCATGAAGGCTTTGCCCGCCAGGAACGCCGCCGTCCACGGCACGTGCTCGCGCTCGAGGTCGGCGGCGTCGATCATCTGCTCGAGTGCCTCGACCGACTCGTAGCGTACCGCCAGCTCCGCGTAGACGGGCGTGTCGATGACCAGCCGGGCGCGGTCGCTGCAGGCGCAGAATGCGTCGCTCGACCATTCTGCCCATTGGGGATCGTCGGTGAGGAGGTCGACGAGCACGTTGGTGTCGACGAGCACCCGCGGCGACATCAGTCGTCGCCACGAGTCAGGCGCATCAACTCGTCGGTCGTCATGCCGCTCCTGAGGCTGCCGCGATACCGGCGCACCCACTCGCGCGCCTGGCGATTACCTCCCTCGGCCTTGCGGATCACGACCGCACCCTCTTCCTCGACGAACTCGACCTCGGTGTGCGGCAGAAAGCCGTGGCGCTCGCGGATGCCTTGCGGGATAGTCACCTGGCCTTTGGTAGTGATCCTCATGGGAGCCTCCGTCGATAGTCCTGCCGGTGGAAGTGCGATCCACGCCCCAAACGCCAGGGACCCGTTGTGGCCCACAGAAACTGCGCGCGTATTGACGGGAGCTCGGCTGACCACGCGTAACGCGCGGCGTCGGGCTCAACCACGTCGAGCTGCGCGGTGCTGGCGCCGAGGAAGCGCACTCCTCAGTCTTCGCCCCGCGTGAGGGCCATGATCTCATCGCTGGTCATGCCCGCGTCGGCGGCGCCTCGAGACCGGCGCACCCATTCGCGCGCCTGTCGATTGCCGCTGATCGTCTTGCGAAGGACGACACTGCCGTTGTCGACGACGAACTCGACCTCGGCGTGCGGCAACAGCCCGAAGCGCTCGCGGATTTCGTGTGGGATGGTGACCTGCCCTCTGCTCGTGATACGCATCGCGACCTCCTCGCGGTCGTAGTCTTACTGGTAAGAGTACGACCGTCGGCGCGCAAACACAAGCACGGAGACGTGCGCGAGCGTTCCGCGCCTTTCTCGCCGGGCGACTCCGCCCACGTCCCGCCGCCTGGCCGCGCAACGCGTCGCCGTCCTTCGGGCGTGCGCCGGCGGCCCTGACGGAGTAGTGCGAAAAGGGAAGACATGACCATCCCCGTCGCTCAGGCGCCGGTGAGCCACGAATGGCGCGCCCGGCGGCGACGGGCGCGTGGGCGCGCCGCCGGGCGCGCCGCCGGCCGCGGCGACCCGGCGGCTGCGGCGCGGGGTAGTGCGAAAGGGGAAGATAAGGATTCGCTAACTGTCGGGTCGCGCACGGCCGTCCGCAGGCTCGCTCGCCGGGGGGAAGATAA
>JBAXRL010000180.1:0-5948 GCA_037131205.1 Actinomycetes bacterium
CGATGTGTCCACGGGCGCATCCGTGCGTGCAGACCTATTGGGATAGGCCCTAAGGAGGGAGAAACCAATCATGGAAACACAGTTCGATCGACGCACGCTGCTCACCAGTGCATTGGTTGCCGGCGGCGCAATGGCTCTGCCATTCGTGTTCAACGATACCGCCGGGGCGGTCGTCAAAGGGTCCAACACATCTACGGCGACAGCCGCTGATAGTGCGATTGAGCTCTTTACCGATCCTTCACTGAACTTCCAGGCCCTGTTTGCCCTCAGCGCGGCCTCCTACAACGCATCGGAGCTTGGTGAGGTCCTCACCACGATCGATCGAATCCATGCGCAGGGCGACAGCTACGCCGCCTTCTACCAGGCGTTTCTTGAACGTGGCGAGGAGTTGCGGACGCGCGCCGAGTCCTTCATGCGTGGCGGTCACGCGGTCAGTGCCCGCGAGGCGTACATGCGCGCCGCGAGCTATTTCGACCAGGCGCTGTACTTTGTTCTGGCAAGCTCGAACCCTACGCGCGAGCACGAGGGCGAGGTGTACAAGAAGATGGATGGCTGCTGGCGCGCCGCGGCCAGGCTTTTTGCGCCGCGGTTCGAGTACGTGAGCATCCCATACAGGGGCACGAAGCTCCCGGGTTGGCTGCTCACGCCTGCAGGCCCCAACCGCCGCCGGCCGACGATCATTCTCAACAACGGCAGCGACGCCCAGAACATCGATCTTTATGTCTACGGTGGCCGGGCGGCGCTCGAACGGGGTTGGAATGCCTTCATCTTCGAGGGCCCCGGCCAGGGTTCGAATCTCTTTCTGCGCAACATGCCGTTCACCGTTGAGTGGGAGCACGTCGTGAGCAGCGTCATCGATGTTCTGGTAGGGCGCCCAGATGTCGGCCGCGACCGGATCGCTCTTATGGGCTGGAGCTTCTGCGGACTCTCTGTGGTTCGCGCTGCCGCCTACGAGCGTCGCATCGCCGCGCTGGTTGCAGACCCCGGCGTGGTCAGCAACTTCACCAAATGGGAGCAGGCGCTCGGGCCGCAGTTGCTCGCGTTACTTGACTCCGGGAACAAGACTGAGTTCAACGATGCTTGGGACCACGTGTTCCCGGGTCTTCCCGCCGAGGAGCAGTTCACGATCCAGAAGCGCTCCGAGATCTTCGGGCAGGGCAGCTTCTACGACAGAATGCACCTTGCTCAGCAGTTCACGCTCAGCCAATCGACGATCTCGCGCGTTAAGGCGCCGACTCTGGTGATCGAGGCGGACGAGGAGCAGTTTGTGCCCGGCCAGGCCCGGGAGCTCTACAAGCAGCTGGGCTCGCGCAAGAAGCTTCTTACGTTCACGGCCGCCGAGGGAGCACAGTTCCACTGCGAGCCGATGGCGCCTCAGTTGCGCAACGAGCTGATGTTCAACTGGCTTGAGGACACGCTGGGTTAGCGCGCCGGCGGCATCCGCGGCGCCTCCGGCGCCGCGGATGCCAGGGTTCCGCTCGACGGGCTGCGACCGTGAACCACCGGTTGCGGGAGGAACCGATGGTCAGGCGCCGGAACGAGGATGACGCCTACGTCGCTGAGGCGCCCGAACTGCCGGGCTGCGCGGCCGACGCAAAGACGTACGCGCAGGCGCTCGCGAATGCGGAGGTCGCGATCGGCGAGTGGATCTGCCCCCTTCTCCCTTCAGTTCAGGGCCTATCCCGATAGGGATGTGCGTGCGGGGCGTTCGGGGACCGAGCGGGGCGGTCACGAGACGGTCCCCTCGTAGCCCAGCTACGTGGGGATCGGGGAGGGGCCGCAGCCGCGACGTGTCTACGGGCGCATCCGTGCGTGCAGGCCTGGCGGGATAGGTCCTTAGATGGCTGCCAGTCGGCGCTCACCCGGTTTGGCGCTTCTCCATGGCGGGCGCTCAGGATCAGGCTGGCTTCGCGAGGGGGTCTCAGCGAGAATCATGCACATGAACGGTCATCACGACGCCATTCCCGCCATCGACCTCTTCGCAGGGGCCGGCGGTCTCAGTTTGGGCGCCGCCCTTGCGGGCCTCGATGTTCGCTTGATGGTCGACAACGACGACGCCGCCTGCGACACGCTGAGGGCCAATTCGCGCCGGCACACCGGCGTGGTGCTCGAAGCGGACATATCGGGTCTGGACGGCAAGACCTTACGCACCAGAGCGGGTCTGACCCGCGATGATCCTCTCATCATCGTTGGTGGCGCTCCGTGCCAACCCTTCTCAAAGGCCGCGTACTGGACCGATCCCGGTGAGGATGCCCGCTATCGCAGAGCTCGATCTCGCGGAGAAGACGCCGCGAAGCCCATGCCGATCCTTCATGCGAAGCCTGACTCGAGACGATCGCTCGTGGCGGAGTACTGGCGTCTTGTTGAGGAGACCCAGGCGGATGCGTTCCTCTTCGAGAACGTGCCATCGATCCTGCACCCCCGCAACCGGGTCGTCGTCGACGGTCTTGTCGCCTCGGCGACGTCGGCCGGGTACTGTGTGCGGGTGGTCAAGGCCAATGCCGCAGACTTCGGCGTGGCTCAGCGGCGGCAGAGGGTCTTTGTGCTGGGCTCGCGCCGGCGGAGACCTCACGTGCCCGCCGCCACCCATGCGGTTCGCGCTCGGCAGGGTGGCGGTCTGCCGCCGGCCGTGACCGCCGGCGCGGCCATCTCTCACCTCGATCGACCCCGCTTCGCCGAGCCGGAGGAGGTCGTTGAGGGTCGCTGGGCTCAGCACCTGGCTGAGATCCCTCCCGGATCGAACTACAAGTTCCACACCGAATGGGCAGGGCATCCCGAACCGACGTTTGTCGCTGAGACCCGATTCTGGAACTCCCTGCCGAAGCTTTCGCCAGACCTGCCGTCGTGGACGATCGCCGCCAGTCCGGGGCCATGGACGGGGCCCTTTCATTGGCGGAGTCGGCGCCTGCGAACCACCGAGATGGCCGCCCTGCAGAGCTTTCCCGCCGACTACCGCTTCGCGGGCTCTCGGCGCGAGAGAGTGCGGCAGATCGGCAATGCCGTCCCTCCGAGGCTGGCGGCCCATATGGCCGCAGCCGTCGCCGCGACGTTCGGGGGCGATCCGGCTCCTGCCGCCGACCTTCTGGCGGCGACTTGCGCCGGCTGAACGCCATAAGGCTGCGGCGGGCTCGATCTCGGTTTGGAGCGGGCGGGTTTCCGGACGCTCATCGCCCTCGACAACGATGCCTTCGCCTGCGAAAGCCACGCCCTCAACTTCCCTCGCGTCGCCTTGATCCGCAAGCCAGTGGCGGCTGTCACCCAAGGCGAGCTGCGACACCTGATCGGCAAGAAGAGGGTCGCTCTCCTTGCCGGTGGCCCGCCTTGCCCGCCCTTCTCGAAGTCGCGTTTCTATCGCAAGGACAAGCCCAGGGCGCTCGACGACGCAAACGGACTCGAGACCATCACGGGCTATCTCGATGTTCTGGGTTGGGTGCGGCCAAAGGCTTTCCTTCTCGAGAATGTGGCAGGCCTGGCGTACAGTGTCCACGGAGCGGCTCTGCGCTTGATCGTGGAGCGCGCCGAGGGCCTCGGCTACTCCGTCGACTGGCGGATCATCAACGCGGCGGACTACGGTGTCCCGCAGATCCGTGAGCGGTTCTTCATGGTGGGGACCCTCGCGGGGCGTTTCGAATGGCCGGCCCCTGGTCACGCCAGGGATCCTCACGCGGATCTCTTCTCGCAGGGGCGTCTGCCATGGGCCACCGCCGGCGCCGCCATCGGAGACCTGGACACTGAAGCGGCCGCCGACGACGAAGGCCACTACGCCGGCGGAAAACACCACGATCTACTCGGGCTGGCGCCACCGGGCGACAACTACCTCTACTTCACGGATAAACGTGGGTATCCCACCCCCCTCTTCGACTGGCGTTCCAGATACTGGTCCTTCCTCTTGAAGCTGAGTCCAGACATGCCATCGTGGACGATCCAGGCCCGTCGTTCGAACAACATGGGTCCATTCCATTGGCGCAATCGCATCCTGCGCATCGAGGAAGTCAAACGCCTTCAAACGTTTCCCGACGACTTCATTCTGGTGGGGAATGTCGAGAGGCGCTGGAGGCAGGTGGGGAATGTCGAGAGGCGCTGGAGGCAGGTGGGCAATGCGGTTCCGCCGCTGCTTGCCGAGAAGCTGGGAGCGGCCGTTCGTGGCGCGCGGCACAGGTCAGTGCAGGGACGCGGGCGGCTTTCTCGCCGGCATGATCGTCACTTCGGCCTTGCCCAGCAGCTCCTCGGTGCGCCGCTGCAGACCCTCGATGACCTCCTGCACCTCGCCCATCGACTGCGCGGGGTCGAACTCCAGGTAGATCTCCACGTAGTCCGTGGGGCCGGCCATCCGCGTGCGGATGCCGTGCAGGACCTCGAACTCGCTGTGGCGCTCCGCCAGCGCCCTCATGATCAGCAGCTGGGCGCGCTCTTCCAGAGACCTGTCCACCAGGCACACGGCGGATGAGCGCAGCGTCTTGGTGGCGGCCAGCATCAGCGAGACCCCGATGAACAGGGAAAGCGCCGGGTCGATGTAGACCGTCCACGGCTCCCCGAAGAAGAGCCGGCTCAGGCCCAGAGCCGTGACCATGAGCGCATTCGACAGGAACTTGATGAGGTACAGGCGCCGCTGCGCGGTGATGGTCGGGGAGGCCTCCTCCCGCTCCATGCGCCTGTTGCGCAGGTAGAGGCTCCCGTTGATGCCGGCGTAGACGGCATTCGCGGCGAGGCCCAGGAGCACCCCGAAGCCGACCAGGGCGGACGGGTGGAGCGCCCTCCATACCGAGGCGCCGATGATGATGGCGGAGGAGGCGAGCATCAGTTGCCCGATGCCGAAGCCGGCGAAGCTCTCGAGGCGGCTGTGGCCGAAGGTGTAGGTCTCGGAGGGACCGCGCTGCACCGTGCGCAGCGTGAGCCAGGCGGTCAGCACGGCCAGCGTGTCGCACACGGTGCCCAGGAAATCGGCCCACAGGGCGACGGAGTTGGCGGTCGCCGCATACGTGGCGGTGATGCCGACGGCGACAAGGCCGGTGATCACGCCCGCCGAGGCCACGGAGGCGCGCGACCCCCCGGGCCGCCCCTTCAGCGCGCCCTTCAGCGAGGCCATGGCAGCCGCGCTCCTGTGCGCGCTCTTCCGGGGCCGAGCGCCGACGCGGCCGCGCACTGGACGGCGCACGCGAGCGCCGACCCGGCCGCCGATCCGTCCGTCCCGTCGCCTCTCGCCGCCATCCCCGCTCCTCCTCGGTCTGGTGCGCCTGCCCGCCATTTCACCAGCGGCAGGCGCCGCCGAGAAACCGGTCCCCGTGAAGCCATAC
This sequence comes from Actinomycetes bacterium, assembly GCA_037131205.1. Classification (GTDB taxonomy): domain Bacteria; phylum Actinomycetota; class Thermoleophilia; order UBA2241; family UBA2241; genus CAIXSE01. The sequence goes on from JBAXRL010000180.1 coordinate 5,295, forward strand.
CGTACAGTGCACGCGCCGCCTGCGCCAGAGAAGCGGCGCGCGGCCTCATCCCCGCACACGCGGCCGCGTGGCCGTGCGGCGCCTCCGGACGCGGCCGCGTGGCCGCCGGGGCCGCCCGGCGGGGTAGTAGTGTGAGGGAAGATAAGGAATTCCGGCGAATCCTTATCTTCCCTCCGGCGAGCGAGCCTGCGAACGGCCGTACGCGACCCGACAGTCAAGGAATCCTTATCTTCCCTTTTCGTACTACCCCGCGCCGGGGCCGCAGGGGTCGCCCGCGCGGCCGCCGGGAGCGCTGCCGGCTGTGTGCACCAGCCAGGCGCCCCATTCGGGGCTCACCGGCGCCTGAGCGACGGGAATGGTCATGTCCGGCGGATCCTCGCCTTCCCTTTCGCACCTGTCCCGCGGAGGCCGCCGCTGCCGGGCGGCGGGACGCCGGCGGGGCCGCCCGGCGAGGAAGCTTCCCTCGCCGGGGCGGTGGCCCGCAGCCGGCGCACGGGGGAGGGAGGGCTGTTCCCCCGGCGGACGGCGGCGTCAATGTTGACGTTTGCGCTCATCGCGCACGGCCTGCCCGCGCGAGGCAGAGTCGCGAACCGCCGAATCCGTTGACGGGACTTCCAACGATACCGTTGGAAGTACCGCCAGCGGTACCGCCAA
>JBAXRL010000181.1:0-5920 GCA_037131205.1 Actinomycetes bacterium
GACTCGATGACGACGTCGGCGCCGAGCTCCTTCCAGGGCAGCTTGGCGGGGTCGGTCTCGCTGATCACGCGGATACGCCGGCCGTCGATGACCAGGGCCTCGTCTTCGACCTCGACGGTACCGGGGAACACGCCGTGCACGGAGTCGTATTTGAACAGATGGCCCAGGGTCTTGGCGTCGGTGAGATCGTTGATGGCCACGAACTCGACGTCCGCGCCCTGCTTGAGCGCCGCGCGGATGACGAGCCTGCCGATGCGGCCGAAGCCGTTGACGCCTACTTGCACACTCATTTCAACCTCCAGATGGGATAGTGCGCAAGCCTACCAGAGCGCGCCGCGGTCGGCGCGCGCGGTTTTACGGCGGCTCGGGCGGCGCCGGGCGCGCCACGGTGGGGATGCGGCCGAGGAAGATGTTGCCGGTGCGGCCGTCGATGGACAGCCACGCGCCGGCGCGCAGCTCGTCGCCGGCCAGGCGCGCCGTGCCCTCGCGCTCGATCACCTCGAGGTCCCTGCAGTCGACCACGGCCGTCTTGCCGAGGCGCTTGGCGGTCACGGCGGCGTGCGACGTGGCCCCGCCGCGGGCCGTGAGGATGGCGCTGACGCGGGCGATCATGGCGATATCCTCGGGCACCGTGTCCGGGCGCAGCAGCACGATGTTCTGCTCGGGCGCCTCGGCCAGCAGCGCGTCGATCTGCGCGGCGTTCACCGCGACGCGCCCCGCATAGGCGCCCCCGGCCACGCCCATGCCCACGGCCACGGGGAGCCCGTAGTCGGGGGAGGACGCGTCGAAGAAGGCCGCATCCTTGGCCTGCTCCTGCACCATGCCGCGTTTCTGCAGCACGTAGAGGTCCTCCGCGGCCGGCGACTCGAAGGTGAACTCGATCTCCTGCGGGTCGAACTCGCGCTCGACGACGAGCTCGCGAGCCACCGACAGGAGCTCCTCGTAGACCTCGGGGTAGTCCCGCTCCAGGGAGTGCTCCGTGCCGCGGTACGTGGAGCTGCCGAGCCGCTGGGCTTCGGAGATCGGCAGCGGGAACACCAGCCCGCCGACCAGGTCCTCGCCCTGGCTGCGCACGGCGAAGTCGCCGAACAGGCGCACCTGACGGCTGTACGGCTCGAACGGGTTGTGCGTGAAGGTCACTCCGGAGCCCGATTCGCGGCTCAGGTTGCCGAAGACCATGCGCTGCACCACGACGGCCGTACCCCACTCCTCGGCGACGCCCGTGTACCGGCGGTAGATGCGGGCGGGCGCCGAGTCCCACGATTCGAGCACCTTGAGGATGCAGGCGACGACCTGATCGAAGGGGTCGTCGATGAAGACGACGCCTTCTTCGCGGGCGCGCAGCTTGTAGGCGAAGGCGACCTCGCGCATCTGCGCGGCCGTGAGATCGAGCTTCTGCCCGACCCCGTAGCGGCTCTTGGACTCGGCGATGATGGCGTCGAAGAAGTCGCGGTCGATGCCGTCGGACATCGCCCACGACTGCAGAAAGCGCCGGTACGCGTCCCAGGCCGCCCATCCGAGCCGCGGTCCCGCCGCCAGCGCCTCCGTCAGCGCGTCGTTGAGGCCCACGTTGACGAAGGTGGTCATGAGACCGGGCATGGACATGGCCGCCCCGGAGCGGATGGACAGCAGCAGCGGGCGCGCCCGGTCGCCGAGGCGCAGGCCGGTCCGCCTCTCCGTCTGGCGCAGAGCCTGCCGCACACGCTGGACGGTATCGGCGTACAGGGGCCCGTACGACATCGCGGGCATGGCGTCGAACAGCTCGGTGGTGAGGATGAACCCCTCGGGCACGCGCAGCCCGTACGACGCCATCTCCTTGAGCCCCAGGCCCTTGTAGCCCAGGCTGAGCCGGTCGTCGGTGGCGGCCTTCGGCTTGTGGAGGGGCGACACGAGCCGCTCGGGGTCGTAGTTCATCATGCGCGTGAGCGCCTGCACGCCGAGGCGCCCGTTGAGCATGGCGATCTGGCGCAGGGCGGCGGCCGCGTAGCGGTCGAGCGTCTGCATCCCCAGGGCCGACACCAGCACCTCGCGGAGGACCATCTCCGCGACCGCGTCCACCGACATGCCGCGCGCCGCGCACTGGCGAGGGTCGTTGGTGAGCACGGCGTGGAGCACCTGGTCGTGGCTGAGGATCGACGTCGTGGAGAGCTCGGTCACGCTGCTCACGAGGAACTGGAACACGTTCTGGTACTGGCCGAAGGTGAAGTTGCGGCTGCCGAAGCTGGCGTCGAGCAGGGCGAGGTTGGCGCCGAGGGCGCGCGAATCGACGCCGTCGATCGACAGCGCCCGCTCGAAACGGCCGATGGCGGTACCCATGCGGCGCAGCGAAGCGCGGGTCACGTAGGGCTCCATGCCCTCCTCGACAAGATCCTCGAGGAGCCTGTCGACGAGGTTCTCCACGCGGAACGACAGGCCCAGGGCGTCGAACCTGGGCTCGCTGTAGTTGCCGTAGATCGAAGGGATGCCGGCGGCGATGTGCCGCTTGAGGTAGATGTTCTCGGTGGCCTTCGACGGCGTCGGATCGAGGATGATGGACTTGAGGTCGCGGAGCACGTCGAGAGCCGCGTCGAGCAGGCGGTCCAGGGCGGCCGGGAGCGGGCGCGCCTGCCACGCGCTCAGGGCGCGCTCGAACCGGCGCCGCACCTTGGCCTCGAGCCGCCGGTGCCGGCCGACCGCGGCGCCCACGTCGCCGGCCGACAACGAGTACTTGTTGACCACAAGCTGGTAGGTGCGCACGAGGAGGGCGACCCGGCGCCGATCGCTGTCGGCGCCCGCACCCTCCCCGTCGCCGGCCGCGCCCTCTCCGTCGCCGGCCGTGCCCATCTGGTCAAGCTGGGCCTCGAGCGCGGCCGGGGCCAGCGTCAGGAGCCGGTCCAGCAGATCCTCGCTCAGCGGCGCGGCAAGCTGCTTGCCCAGCGCCATGAGCGCCGCGTGAGGGCCTCGCGCCCACTGCGGCTCGCCGCGCACCATCTCCAGCGTGTGGGCGGAGAGAAAGGGCTCCAGAGCAGAGGGGTCGAGGGTCAGCCAGTAGTGGAGCACGGCGCGGCAGAACGGAACCATGCGGTTCGACGATTCCGCGTGCATCTGCTTGCGCAGAAAGTGCACGAGCGTGTCGCGGCGCCCGCAGATCTCGTCGCTCTGCGTGGAGACGGCGCGCAGCTCGCCCTCCGCGCCGACCTCGTTGAAGTACACGGGCAGGGTGCGCAGCAACTGTTTGGCGACGAAGTAGATGGGGCGGATGTCGGCGTCCAGAAAGCGCGTGACGTCGCGCTGAAAAAGGTCGGTGTCGGCGATGTAGACGCCGCCCAGGCGGAGCTGCACGTTGAGAGCCGCGGCGAGGCGCTCGTACAGCGCGGGGTTGGACTCGATGATGTGCATCCAGCAGCGGATCTTCGGCAGATGGTAGGGATTGACCACGGTCTCCCAGTCGTCGGTGGCGCCGCTGATCTCGGGGTACTGGAACCTCCAGTAGAGGATGTCGGCGATGATGTGGTCGACGGCCTTGACGTCGCCGGCCTCGCCGATGGCCACGCCGATGGCTTCGTAGCACTTGAAGCGCATGAGGAGGAACTGGTTGTCGCGGTCGCGGAAGAACAGGGTGAGGCGGGTGAGGATCTTCTCGACGTCCATGCGCCGGTCGGGGTGGAGCATCTGCTTGATCACCCCGAGGAGGTCGGCCATCACCTCGTTCTGGCGATAGCCCAGGGTGTCGTCCTTCAGGAAGTAGACGCACACCGCGAAGCGGTCCTCAAGGTTCTCGACCCGGAACAGCAGGCCGAGCGCGCGCCCGATGATGTCGGAGAGCGCGGGGTACCGCTCCGCGAGCAGCAGCTCCTCGGCGGGCGCCTTCTCGGCCGCGCCGATCAGCGCCGCAAGGCGCTTGCCGGCGAGGAGGGCGAAGCGCTCGGCGATGGCCGCCGGATCGGTGAGGCCGGCCCCCTGCGCGGTCGCCCAGCCGGGCACATCGAGGCGCTCCTCCACGCGGCGATAGCCGAGGAGGAGCACCCGGCGGTACAGATCGAAAAGGACCGGCGCCGGCCCCGGCCGCAGGCCCGCGTGCGCGACCAGGTCGCGGAGCAGCGCGTCGCGTTCGAGAAAGGCCACGGGCTGCAGAGGCAGCAGGCGGATCAGGGACGCGCCGATCATCTTGAGACTGTCGTCGTAGGCGGCGCCGTGTTGCCCGTTCAAGGCATCCGTACACCACTGCAGGAGCGCGCGCAGCAGGAGTGAGGCCTGCTCGGCGGTGAGAGGACTGTCGAGCAGCCTGAGCACCAGCTCCGCGAAAAGCCCGAAGAGGCTGGAGCGCTCGTCGGAACGCTCGAAGTAGGGCCAGTTGCGGAGGAGCGTCGTCTGGAAGCCCTCGACGAGCAGGTCGGCGTTGCGAAAGGTGTGGAAGTACTCGCCCATGGTCTCGCTGAGGGCGGTGCGTACGCCGTGGAGCCCCTCCACCGCATCGACGAGCGGCGCGTAGCGCGGGGGAATGACGACCGTCTGCGCGGTCCTGCCGATGTTGGCGCGCAGGGCGTCTGAATCGAAGGGTACTGGCGTCGTTCTCACGGTGGCCTCAATGATACCTTGGCGGGCGCCGGCCAACGCACCCGGCGGCGCGGGCCATGCCGTAAGATGAGCAGCGTCGAGCAACGCGACGGGAGGACCACAGGCCATGGGTGTGCAACGAACGCTCGGTATCAATGGGTTGGGCCGCATCGGCAAGCTGGTGCTCTGGTATCATCTGGGGCGCGACGACTTCGACCGCCTCGTGGTCAACGTGGGCCGGCCGGTGGGCACGTCACTGGAGGCGGTGGTCCAGTACATCGCCAAAGACAGCACCTACGGCCCCCTGCACCGCTACCTGTTCGGGCAGGCGGGCGTGCGCGATATCCACGTGATCGACGAGGAAGCCGGCCTGATCGGCGCCCACGGCAAGGAGATCGTCATCCTGCGCGAGGCCCGCGACCCCAGGGACATCCCCTGGCGCGACCACGACGTGTCGCTGGTCGTGGAGTGTACCGGCGCCTTCAGCGACCCGCACGCCGAGCCCGACGTTGCCCGCGGTTCGCTGCGCGGCCACCTCGCCGCCGGGGCGCGGGTCGTCGTCCAGAGCTCGCCGTTCAAGAGCAAGCAGAAAGGCGTCCCGCTGCCCGGCGACGCCGCGATCCTCATCCACGGCATCAACGACTACCAGTTCGACCCGGCCACGCACAAGCTCATCTCCGCGGCGTCGTGTACGACCACGGCGCTGGCGCACATGATCCGCCCGCTGCTCGAGCGCGACCTTACGCGCAACATGATCACCGCCGGGATGAGCACGGTACACGCGGTCACCAACTCGCAGCCCGTGCTCGACGCCGTGCCGCAAGCCGGCGCCACCGACCTGCGCAAGACGCGCGGCGCCCTGGGCAACGTGGTGCTCACCTCGACAAACGCCGCCGCGGCGCTGGAGCAGGTCATGCCCGAGATCGGGCGCATCGGCTTCATGGCCGACTCGGTGCGCATCCCCACGCAGAGCGTGAGCCTCATCATCCTCAACGTGACGTTTCAGAGCGAGACGCTGGCCGACGGCACGGTCTCGGTGGACCGCGACGTCATCAACGCCATCTACCGCGAGGCGGCGGAGGGCGAGGCGAAGGGTCTGCTCGTGCTCAGCGACGAGCAGAACGTCTCCGCCGACATGCTCGGCGAGAACGCCGCCGTGGTCATCGAGGGCGTCGAGACGCACACGCGCACCGGCTTCATGGATATCAGGGTCCCCGCCAAGACGCCGGGCCAGGGCACGGACTGCGAGACGGTGCGCCTGCCGCTCACGCACGTCAAGATCTTCGGCTGGTACGACAACGAGATGGGCAGCTACACCCACCGTCTGGGCGAGCTCACGACGCGCATCGCCAAGAGCATGTAGGGCGCGCCCGGCGCGGCGCGG
>JBAXRL010000182.1:0-5894 GCA_037131205.1 Actinomycetes bacterium
TCCTGGAGCACCGGATGACGGTACTCGCCGGTGCGCGTGTCGACGATCATGATGCCCTCGTCGAAGTTCGAGACGTACACGCGCCCGGCCTCGAGCACGATGTCCATCTCGGGGTCCCGCCCGCAGAGGAAGCTCTTGGGCGGGCACGAGCGGATGGAGTCTTCGACGAGGTACGGCGGGATGCGCACCATGCGCGTCTCGCGGTCCACGACGCAGCCGCCGTCACTGAAGATATCGAGCGCGTCGTCGGCCTCGACCCACATCCCGGTGCGTTCGAGGATCTCGAGCGACGCGAGATGGATGTCGTCCATCTCCGCGTCGGTGAACACACTGAGGCTGAGCCCGCCGGATCTGGGACGTCCCGCGAACAGGTTGCGTTTCACTCTCGGCACCTCCGATGTGGGCCTTCGCTCGCGAGTGGCGCTCGGGGCGACGGACGACCGTGTGCCCCAGGCGCCGCTCCTTCATGCAAGCGCGAACACGCGGGCGCGCCGCGCCCGCGAACCACGAGGGTAGGGCCGGGGCGCGCGCGAGTAAAGCGTGGCAGTCGCGCACGCCCAACTTCGCCGAGCAATCCGCCGCGGGCGGCTCGGCGGACGTGCGAGGTTCGCTCAACTTGAGCGCGGCTGGAGGTCTGGCGCGCCCGGCCCGGCCGTCGTACGCTTGACGCCCCCGCCACACTCGAAGGCGCGCCATCGTGCACCCTATCGAACGCGACGACTCCGTGCTCGTGATTCAGGACTCGCAGCCACGATTCTGGGGAGACGCCCTCAGCGCCGGGGACGCGGCGGACGCAGAGGAGGCCATCGCGTGCGCCGCGTGGCTGGCCGCCACGGCCCGCGCTCTGGGGGTGCCGGCCGTGCTCACCGAAGAGGATCCCGAGCGAAGCGGGCCGACGGCCGCGCGGATTCTGGCCGCCGTCGGCCCCGAAGCGCGAGCGCGTCGACGGTCGCCGCGCGTGCTTCAGACGGGATAGCGCCTGTCGACGAGGAACCGGAACAGGCGTTCCTGCGCAGCGTCTGCGACGCCGCGCGCCTTGTCGCTCGTCGACGCCGCCATGTCGAGGCCCGGGTACTCCGGCAGGGGCAGCTCGGCCAGCGATCGCAGCCAGAGGCGGCCGCGGCACACGTCCCGCTTCACGAGATGCGTCTCGCTCTGTGAAGCGATCATCTCCGCGGGGCTCGCCGGCTGAAGGGTCAAGGAGCCGGCGGCCGCGTCGAGCAGCCGTTCCCCGGCGGGCGTGCGCACGATGAGGTCGCTCACGCCGTCCGACCCCGTGAAACGATCGAGCCAGGCGTCGCCGACGGAGATGTCGGCAAGCTCCACGAGGGCGTCGGGACAGATGCGGCAGCGCGGCGGGGTGAGGGCTGCGAACCGGCGATCGACGTATCCCGGGTAGTCCCGCCGGCGCACTGCCCCCCGGCGGGTCTCGAGGCGCATGCCGCCCGGCCAGCCCGGCCCCCGATACGAGACGGCGCGAAGCTCGTCGGGGCGCAGCCCCGCCTGTCGCGCCGCCACGGCGGTCGCGCGGGGTTCGTGAGTGAGCCCGCAGAAGATGCCGAGGGTGAGCACCACCCGTTCGCGCAGCCGGCGGGAGCGGCGCTGCGCCAGTCGCAGCCCCTGGATGTGACAGGGCAGACCGACGAGGGCGTAGCGGCCGGGTGTCGCGAGGATTTCGCGCAACACGGTGTTCACGACCACCACGTTGTACTTCGAGCCGCGGCACGCGGTGACGTCGGCGGGCGAGCGGCAGATCACGCTTTCGGCCTCGAGCGCGTTGCTGGCGCTCACGCGCGCCGCGACGACGCCGTCCACCAGCCCGTTCTCGAGGGCCGCTTGCATGAGTGCCGTGGCCACGCCGCCGGAGGCCCCCGCGTGGCGCACCGCCGGATCGGACGCCCAACCGAACCAGAGCCGGCGCCAGGGGCCGAGATAATCTACGTTCGCGGCCCCCTCGTTGCGTGCGCGCCACCAGGCTTCCGGCCCGAAGTCGAGGCCCGGGCCGGGGCAGGCGTCGTGGCAGCGCCCGCAGTCCGTGCACCTCTCCTCGTCGACAGAGACGCGGTACCCCACGCGAAGGTCCCAGATCAGCTTGACGGCGCCCTCAGGGCAGACGCCCCCGCAGGTGCCGCACTGCATGCACAGGCCCTCGTCGTAGACGTGCTGGACGTTCATGGTGGCGCAAGCATCTCCACGCTGAGTGCCTCTGTCCAGCCCGACCGCGGTGCGGTCCAGACGCTCGCGGGCGGGCCCGCTCTCCGCTGGCTCCCAGGAGACGGCGAGGCCATCACGCGACGTGGCCAAGTGACAAAGCCGGGGGCGTCTTGATCCAGAGCATTGCTCTGTCCTTCTCCAACCGGCGGCAGAGTCGGTGGCCCCTGGTCGCCCGACGTTCCGGGCGGTGGCCGGATGCAGGCGCGAAAGCCATCCCAGCCCGTCCCTGCAGAAACCGCCATGAACCGCCTGTGCTGCAGCAGATACTGTTGCGCGACTACAGGCTTGCCTGACATCCTTGCTGAGATTGCTATGACGAGCTCAGGCGACCCGGACAACCCGATCCCCATGGACAAGCCTGCGTACAAAGCGCTGTTTCGTGAGGCGCTGGCTCGGCCGCCGGGCTGACCAAAGCCCGGCCAGAGCGGAGGGGGTACTACACGGAAGGACATGGCGCCAGGCACGCGAGGGCCATCGCACCACGGACATCTGCATGACTCTGCCAAGTTGGGAAGAGACCCGGTGAAACGCTCGGCAAGAGTGGCATCGGAGAATGCAGAGGGGGACGCATGACAACACGAAGGAAGACGATGTCGCGTGTGCTTGTGTGGCTGGGGGTGGCTGTCGCGGCGCTGCTGCTGGCTGCTGCCTGTGGAAGCAGCGGCTCGAGCAGCAGTCCGACGCCGAGCGCAGCGCAGGCGTCGGACGCGGCGGACCCATGGCTGGCGAGCCTGAAGGACAAGTTCAAGGGCGAGACGTTGCGCGTGACCTGCTGGAGCGGGCCCTACTCCGCTCATTTCATCAAGGTGTTCAAGGCCGAGTTCGAAGAAGTGACCGGCGCGACTGTCGAGGTCATCCCGAGCTGGATCGAGATACCCGCCAAGATCAAGGCGGCACCGGCCGACGATCCGCCCTACGATGCGACCATCGGCGACGGCTCCGTGTACTGGACCGTGATCAACGACAAGCTGTTCCTGCCGATCCGCACGGAGAACGTGCCGAATCTCAAGGAAGTCTTCCCGGCTGTCATGACGGCTCGGCCGGTCACTGACGGATACGGAGTGCCGTTCGACGGCGCCTACGCGGCCATCATGACGGCGCCCGGCACGACCGCCACCAAATGGGCGGACTTCTGGAAGCCCGAGTTCAAGGGCGCTCTCTCGCTTGACGTGAACTACTACTACAGCATCTACGCAGGTATCTATGCCTTGGGTTACGACCCACGCGAGGCGCTGACGGATCCGACCATGCTCGACGCCGTCTACAAGAAGATGGCGGAGCTCAGTCCCAGCGTCCTGAAGTGGTACGAGAGCGGCGCCGAACTGTTCAGTCTCTTCGGGCGCGGAGAGTTGAAGGCCGGCTACTACTACGCTGACGCCCTGGTCGCCCAGGAAGCCACCGACCTCCAGTTGGGCGGCACGATCCCCACCGATGGCCAGGTCGGCTATATCGACTACTACTTCGTGGTCCGAGGCACCAAGCACCGCGATCTCGCCGAGGCATGGATCAACTACCTCATCTCCGCGAAGAAGCAGCAGGAATGGATGCTGGCCCAATGGTCCAGCGTGGTCAACAGCAACGCCAAGCTCCCCGCCGACACGCCTCCCGACAAGGCGGCGCTGCTCGCGACCACCAACGAGCAATGGGCCAACTGGCACGACTATGACTGGGACATCTTCAACGAGAACTGGGACTACTTTGCCGGTCGCTGGAAGAAGGAAGTCCTCGGCCAGTAGCCTGTGATGGCCAAGGCGGCATGAGTCAAAGCGGGGCGCCGGCGCCCGGCAGGAGCGCCGGCGCCCCCCGCATGAGGCGCATCCAAGAGGAGACGATGAGCATGGCAGAGACCGAGGAGCCCGGGGCCGCAACTCAGCCGCCGGGCGTGACCGCGGCCGCCCAGCCCGACCTGCGGTGCGTCGGCCTCACCAAGGCGTTCGGGCGCAACACGGTCGTCGACCACATCGACTTCGAGGTCTTGCCCGGAGAGTTCGTCTCTATCGTAGGGCCCAGCGGCTGTGGCAAGACCACCACCCTGCGACTGATCGCGGGACTGGAGGACCTGACCGACGGCGCCGTCTACTTGAAGGGGCGCGACGTCTCCAGGCTGCCGCCCGAGAAACGCAACACGGCCATGGTCTTCCAGAGCTACGCGCTCTTCCCCCACATGAACGTGCTGCAGAACGTCGCGTTCGGCCTGCGCATGCGCAGGGTCGGGCGGGCCGAGGCCCGCGACCGGGCTCGCGAGGCCCTGAAGCGCGCTCGCCTTGAAGGCTTCGACGAACGCAAGCCCTCGCAGCTGTCCGGGGGGCAGCGTCAGCGCGTCGCCGTGGCCAGGGCGCTTGTGGTCGAGCCGGACGTGCTGCTGCTGGACGAGGCCTTGACCAACCTCGACAGGCGCCTGCGCCAGGAGCTTCAACTCGAGCTGAAGCGCCTGCAGAAGGAGCTCGGCATCACCTCGCTGTTCGTGACCCACGATCAGGAGGAGGCGTTGACTCTCTCCGACCGCGTCATCGTCATGTCCGAGGGCGTGATCGCCCAGGTCGAGGCGCCGCGCGAGGTCTACGACCATCCGGCATCGGCCTTCGTCGCGGGGTTTATCGGCGAGTCGAATCGTTTCGCGGGCTCGGTTTCGCGTGTGCTTGACGGCGGCCGTTGCATCGTGTGCACTGAGGACGGCCTCGAGATCACGGGGCCGGTCGTGGCCTGACGACGGCTGGCGCGTGCACCGCGGTCGTGCGTCCCCGCAACGTCCTCGTGCGTCACGAGCCCGTCGAAGGGATGAACAACATCCCGGGCGTGGTCAACGTGTGGGGCTACAAAGGCGACTCCTACGAGTACATCGTGGAAGTTGCCGGTGGCCGGCTCGTCAACACGATGGTGCCTCGCCGTGAAGCCCACCCCGACAGCGGTGACAAGGTCTTTCTCGTGATCGACCCCGAAGACGTCTATGTGCTGCCGGACAGGCCGGTCGCATGAGCGCGAGCCCGGCTGAGCCAACGACGCCGCGCCGGTTCGCAATGCCTCGCATCGGCCGCCTCTGGCTGGCGGTGCCGGCCTGCCTCATCACGCTGGCCTTCTTCGTGGTCCCCATTCTCCTCATGGGCCGTGTGAGCCTTACCGAACACGTGAGCGGTGGCGCCTACGTTTCGGGCAGCTGGAGCGCCGCGAGCTACCGTCAGATCCTCACCGACCCGCTGCACTTGAAATCGTTCGCATACACGCTGTGGGTGAGCTTTCTCGCCACCGTCGTCTGCCTGGCGATCTCCTATCCGTTGGCCTACTGGATCAGTCGCGCCGGCGCGAAGCTCAAAGTGCTGCTCCTCTTCTGCGTCATCGTGCCGCTGTGGACGAATCTGCTGACCCTGCTCTACGGTTGGCTGATCATCCTCAGCCCGGGCGGTTTCATCAGCAACTGGCTCATGGGCGTGGGCCTCCGCGACGAACCTCTGCGGATCGTCTACAACACGCCGGCCGTGGTCATCGGGCTGGTGCAGATCACGGCGCCCTATGCGATCCTGATCATGACGGCGGTGCTGGCCGGCGTCGATCCCTTCCTTCGGGAAGCGTCGCGCAACCTTGGAGCGAGCCGGCTGCGGACGTTCGTCCGCGTGACCCTGCCGCTCTCGATGCCCGGTATCGCGTCGGCATCGACCGTGATCTTCGTCTGGGCAATGGGGGAA
>JBAXRL010000183.1:0-5837 GCA_037131205.1 Actinomycetes bacterium
GTCTAGCCTCGCACTCGACCCCGACCGCCCGACCGCCTGACCGCCCGACCGCCTGGCCGCCCAGAGTGGGCCGCGTCCGTCGCCCAGCAGGGCGCCCCGAACGGCTCCGCCGGCGATTCGCGCGACGCTCCCCAGAAGCACGTGGACGAGCTTGCGTGGGGCAGGCGCCGATCTACTGCGTCGCCGGCGCCTCGCCGGACTTTTCGTGGGCGCCCGGTCCGAACGGCATCACGCGGTCGCGCCCCTGGCGCTTGGCGACGTACATCGCCCAGTCGGCCTTGTCGATGAGCTCCTCAATGAGGGCGGCGTCGTCGGGGAAGACCGCGACGCCCACGCTCACGGTGAGCCCGCGCTCGGGGCCGCCCAGGTCGAGGGCGGCCACCCCGGCGCGGATGCGCTCGGCGACCTCGAGCGCCCCCGCCGGGGTCGTGTCCATGAGGATCACCGTGAGCTCCTCGCCGCCGTACCGCGCCGCGAGGTCGACCTGGCGGATGCAGCGCGACAGGACGCCGGCGACGGCGCGCAGGGCGCGGTCGCCGGCGGTGTGGCCGAAGCGATCGTTGTAGGCCTTGAAGTCGTCGAGGTCGCAGAACAGCAGAGCCAGCGGACGGCCTACCTCCGTGGCGCGAGCCACCTCCTCGCCGAGGCGCTGTTTGAAGTACCGCTGGTTGTACAGCCCGGTGAGGCCGTCGGTCACGGCGTCCACGCGCGCCCGGCCCAGGCGAGCCGTGGCCGACTCGACGATCGCCGAGAGCGCCTGGTCGTGGCCGGCGATGTTGCTGCCCAGCTCGTCGGGCCAGTCGTGGGCGGGAGTGAGATCGGCGCACACGAGACCCACCGGTCCACCCTTGTCATCGACGACGTCGGCGATGCCGCAGACCCAGATGCCGTAGTCGTCCAGCTCCAGGATGTTGCGCGTGCTCGCCGACAGCGTGACATCGGCGCCGACGCTGGAGCGGTCCGCGGGGTCGCCGAGAGACGAGTGGAGCGCTGGATCCTCTTCGGGATCGCAGACGATCTTCCAGCCGTCGTGCCCGTGCACCATGCTCGTCAGAAAGCGCACCTCGGGAGCGGCGTCGCGGACCTCGCGCAGCGTGGCGGCCATGACGTCGTACTCGGGCAGCCCCTCATCTCCGCGCGTTGAGAGAGCGATCAGCGCCGTGGCGTCGATTCGCGCGGCGGCCTTTTCGGCCGCCGCGCGCGCGGCGCCGCGGCGCTCGTCGAGCCTGTCGAGCACGCGCCGGAACGCCGTGACCATCGCGGGGTCGAACTGCTTGCCGCGACAGCGCTCGAGCTCCGAGAGACACTCGGCATAGCCGAGGGCCGCGCGGTGCGGGCGCTCGAAGGACATGGCGTCGTACGAATCGACGATGCACAGTGCTCGCGCCAGCGCGGGGATCGCCTCGCCGGCGAGCCCATCGGGGTAGCCGTGGCCGTCCCAGCGCTCGTGATGGTGGCGCACGGCGAGCACGAGGTCGTCGCTGAACAGGGGGCGGACGATCTCCGCGCCGGCGACCGGGTGGTTGCGGAGCTCCGCCGTCTCGGCGGCGCTGAGGAGCCCCGGCTTGAAGAGGACGCTGTCGGCCACGCCGATGCGCCCCACGTCGTGCAAAAAGGACGCCTCGATGATCTGCGGCAGGCGCTCGTCCTGCCAGCCCAGCTCGCGGCCGAGCAAAAGCATGTAGGCGGCGACGCGCGCGGCGTGGCCGACGGCGTAGTAGTCGCGCGCGTTCAGCGCCGAGATCAGCGCCTTGAGGTTGGCCACGTGCATCGTCTTGATGGTTTCGTAGAGCCGCGCGTTCTTGAAGGAGAGCGCGAGCTGGGCGCCGACACGGCCCAGGAGGTCCCGGTCCGCCGCGGCGAAGGCGTCGCGCTCCCGTGAGGCCAGCGCCAGCGCGCCATTGAGCCGGTCGTCGATCCACACCCCGATAGCGAGCAACGAGCGCATCCCCTCGAGGCCGCCGCCGGCGACCGGGCCGGGATCCTCGCGTTCCAGATCCACGGTGACCACACTCTCGCGAAGAAGCGCATCGCGGAGCGCCGGCGGTACCGCCTCCTCGCCGGCCTCCCGGAAGCGCTCGAAGGATGAAGTGGTCGAATAGATCGCGTCCCATGGCTTGCCGGGCTCGCCGAAAACGAGGCAGGCTTCGCCGAAGGGCACGAAGGCGGCCAGCTCGTGGATGGTGGCCGCGGCGATCGAGCTCGACTCCAGGCTGGAACCGATCTTGACCGCGATGCGGTTGAGCAGCTCGGCTTCCTGGTTGCGCATCTGCAGGTCGGCGAAGAGGTCCGCGTTCGTGACCGCCAGGGCGGCCATGCGGCAGACCGCCTCGACCATGGCGATCTCGTCGTCCGTGAACGTCCGCTCCCGGTCGGTCTCATGGAGCGCGGCCAGGCCGATCACCCGGCTCTCGACGATCAGCGGCACAATGAGCGCGCTCTTCTGGCCGTCGCGAGCCATGTCGCGGCGCTCGACCTCGCTCAGCCTGGGGTCGTCGAGAGTCGCCACGTTGATCACGGAGCGCGAGTCCATGGCCAGGCTGGCGGCCCGCCATGTCTCGAGGTCGTATGAACGCGCGAGCCGGGCCTCGTCGATGCGACCCTCCTTGATGCTGGCCCGGCAGTCCAGCGCCTGCCCGCGGAGCCGGTAGATGTCGCAGGCGCCGACCCGGGCGGCGGCGCACAGACGGCGCGCAGTGGCATCCAGGATGCGTCGCAGGTCGAGCGACGCGGCCAGCTCGAGGCTGGACTCCGCCAGCAGGCGCAGATCCTGGTTGGTCTCGGCGAGGCGTTCCAGGAGCAGCACGTTGGCGAAGGCGCCGGCGACGATCTGCCCGACGCTGCGCGCGAAGTCGAGGTGCTCGGCGTAGTCCCGCGGGCGCTGGTCGAAGATGTCGATGAGGCCGACCAGGCGGTCGTCGCTGAAGAGCGGGATGGAGAGCTCGCTGCCGAAGTCCCAGCGCCGGTAGATCTCACGTTCGCGCGCGGTGAGGCGCGGGTCGTCGGCGCCGGCGAACACCAGCAGATCGCGGCTCTGGGCGGCGCGTTCGAGGCTGGGGAACGCACTCATCGCGAGGGGTTCATAGGCGGCTGGGTCGTCGAAGCCCGGGCGCACATCCAGGCTCACCAGGCAGCGCAGCTCACCGCGCTCGATCTTGTAGATCTCGCAGCACGTCGCCCCGATGGCCTCGGTAAGGCGCCTGGCGACGAAGCGCGCCAGCCCCGAGGGCTCCGTCGTCTGGTTGACACGAGCGCCCAGCGCGACGATCTCGTGGAGGACGCGGTTGCGCCGCTCGAGCTCGTCGAGGCGCTGGTCCTGAGCCAGCACGGTCGCCGCCAGGCGAACGATGGCGCCGATCTGAGGCGCGACTTCGGCGAGGTCTCGCGGGCGGGAGTCGCCGA
This sequence comes from Actinomycetes bacterium, assembly GCA_037131205.1. GTDB lineage: Bacteria > Actinomycetota > Thermoleophilia > UBA2241 > UBA2241 > CAIXSE01. Next base: position 3,403 of record JBAXRL010000183.1, read on the forward strand.
GCACCATGAGGCCGACCACGAGGCCGTTGCTGAGGAGCGGGATGAACGCGAGGCTGTCCAGGCCGGCGTCACCGGTCAGCGCGGCGCGCTGCTCGGGCGTGAGACGCGGAGCGTCGCGGTCTGCGGGGGCGACGGCGCGGCCGCTGACCACGGCCTGCCGCGCCGGCGGCACGTCCGAGACGCGCCAGCGCGTGCCGGCGGGAGGCGCGCCGTGGCTGCGCGCTCCCTGCACGGCGACGACGCAGGCGTCATCGCCGTGCAGGCTGCTCAGCACGCAGAACGGCGCCCGCGCGACCACGCACACGTCCGCGGCGGTCGCCGCGAGCAAGGCGCGCACGTCATCGCTCGTGAATCCTGCCGTCCCTCTCGCGGGGTCGCGGGCACACGGCTGTCGGCTGACCTCCATGGCTCGCTTATCGGCGGTCAAGCTCGGGCCAGCATAGGACATAACGCCAATCGGCCAAGTCAACGATAATGGTAGGAGGTCCGTCACTCGCGCCCTGCTCCGGCCTCGTCGGCGTGCTCGCCGCGCCCGCCCGCCTGCCCGCCCGGAGTGACGAGCGCCCGGGCGATGTCGGCAAACGCCGCGCCGACCGGCGTCGATGGATCGAGCGCGGCCGGCGCGCCTGTATCGCCGCCCTGTCTGGTCGCCTCATCGAGCGGGATGCGGCCGAGGAGGCGCGAGTCCATGAGGCGGGCGATCTCGTAGGCGCCGCCGCGCCCGAAGATGTAGTGCCGGCCGCCGCAGTCGGGGCAGACGTAGTAGGCCATGTTCTCGACGACCCCGAGCACGTTCTGCCTGGTCATGCGCGCCATCTTGGCCGCCTTGATCGCCGTCTTGGCGGCCGCCTCCTGAGGAGTGGTCACGATGATCATGTCCGCGCCCGGGATCATCTGCGCGATCGTGAGGGCGATGTCGCCGGTCCCCGGCGGGAGATCGATGAGCAGAAAGTCGGGGCTGCCCCACAGCACGTCCCCGAGGAACTGCTCGATGGCGCGGCCCAGCATCGGCCCGCGCCAGATCACGGGCTCGTTGTCGGGCAGGAAGAAGCCCATGGAGACGACCTTGACGCCATGGGCCTCCGGCGGGATGAGCTTGCCCTGGTGCACCTCCGGAGGTACGGCCGCCAGCCCCATCATCAGAGGGACGGTGGGGCCGTACACGTCGGCGTCGATCAGCGCCACGGCGTAGCCCTGCCCGGTCAGGGCGACCGCGAGATTCGTGGTCACCGTGGACTTACCGACGCCGCCCTTGCCGCTGGCGATCGAGATGGTGCGCGTCTTCGAGCCGGGGCCGAAGAGGCTCTGCGTGAGCTCGTGGCGGTCGCTGAGGCGCGCCGCCATGGCCTCGCGTTCGTCGCCCGACATGGCGTCGAGCTTCACCTCGACGAGGCGGCCTTCGGCGATCGCCGAAAGAGCCTGCTCCGCCGCGGCGCGGATCTGATTGCGCAGCGGGCACCCCGCGGTCGTGAGGACGATCGTGGCGCCGACACGCTCGGCGTCGGCGACGATGTCGCGCACCATGCCGAGCTCCACGATGCTGCGCCGGAGCTCGGGATCGTTGACGGCGGTCAGCGCCCGCCGGACGTCTTCGCTGGTCAAGTGATCATCTCCCGCGATCGGTCGTCGGTCTCTCCTCGGCCTCGCCCGCACTACCCGGGCCTTGCGGAAGACACGCGGTGTGACGATACCAGCATCCGCACTCGTCGCGCCCGGCGGCGACGGCTTCACACTATGCGCAGACCCCGTTCACGAGTTCTTCAAACTCACGGGGTATGCTACTGCACGAAAGCAGTTTGGATCCGCCCGCCGGGCGGTCACTGAGCCAGGACACCGACGCTGTGAAGCCCGGTGCGCAGAGAGTAAGGAGAGAGCACATGAGGAGACACTGGAAGATGATCGCCATCGTGGCCGGCGTAGCTGTGGCGGGCCTGTCGGTGGTGGCCGTGGCTGCAGGCGGCACCACTATCAAGAACACCTTCAGCGGTCGCGGGGCCTGCGGCGCGCTGACAAGCAATCCTGAGGCGCTCAAGGCGATGGATGCTCTGCGCACGGAGAACCGCGCGGAGATGCAGGCCTGGTACGCCAGGTACAGCGCCGACCCGACCAGCGCTGAGGCGCAGGCCGCTCACCAGAAGATCCGCGAGGAGCACTGGAGCGAGATGCGCGCCCTGCTCGAGAAGTACAACGTCGCGATCCCGGAGGGCGCGGGTCCTGGGAGCGGCGGCCAGGGCGGCATGATGGGCGGCGGCGGCTGCGGCGGCGGCTGCGGAGGCGCCGGCGGCATGATGGGCAACGGCGGCGGCAACGGCGGCGGCATGATGAGCGGCGCCGGCTTCTGAGGCGCACGCTGACGGAATACCGCTGAACCACCAGAGCGGCGGGGCCGGTGTTTCACGTGAAACACCGGCCCCGCTTGTCGTTACGGCCGTGAC
>JBAXRL010000184.1:0-5817 GCA_037131205.1 Actinomycetes bacterium
CCGTCCCCATACTGCTCAGCGGGATCCTGCTTTCGGCGCGCATCACCACCCTGTTTGCGGCCGTCCAGCTCGCGGTGCTGGCGCTCCTGCTCGCACTCACTCCCGCCGCCGCATCCGTCAACTGGCCGAGCCTGTGCTTCCTCGTGCTCATCGTGTCCGCGCTCAGCGTCGTCGCCAACCTCGTCAACCAGAAGGATCTGGATCAGATCGGTCGGCAGAATCTGTTGCTGGCGGAGAGCGAGGAACTGCTGCGCGAGCAGTCCGTGCGCGATGCTCTCACCGGCTTGTTCAACCGGCGCTACCTGGAGGAGACGCTGGGGCGCGAGCTCCGCCGGGCGGAGCGCGGCGCGACCGCGGTCGGCGTCATCATGCTGGACATCGACCGCTTCAAGCGCTTCAACGATTCCTACGGTCACGCGGCCGGAGACGCGGTGCTGCAGGCAATCGGCGATTTCCTGAATGCGTCCGTGCGCGCCGCCGACATCGCCTGCCGCTACGGCGGCGAGGAGTTCACTCTCATCCTGCTCGATGCCTCACAGCAGATGGTGCAGGGGCGTGCCGAGCAGCTACGTGAAGACGTCAAGAGCCTTCACGTGCAGTATGGGGGGAGGGCTCTCGAGGCGGTCACGCTCTCACTGGGCGTCTCGTTCTTTCCCGGCCACGGTACTTCCGGTCCGGCGGTGCTGAGGGCCGCCGACGCAGCCCTCTACCGCGCCAAGCGAGAAGGCCGAGACCGGGTGGTGGTCGCGGAGCAATAGGCTCCGCCGGGCTCAGCAGATCCGCGGCAGCAGCTCCCCCACGGGCATGTCGAGCACGCGGCGCGTGCCGAACGGCGTGCGCAGGGCGACGCGGCCGGGGTGCGCGGCGGTGACGCAGCCGATGCGCCGCGCGTCGCGGCCGTACCGCGTCTTCTGGATGGCGGCGACCACTGCGTCGGCCGCCTCCGGCGCCACGACCAGCACCATCTTGCCCTCGTTGGCCAGGGTCAGCGGGTCGTAGCCCAGCAGATCACAGACGGAGCGCACGGCCGGCGAGACGGGGATCGCGGCTTCTTCGATCTCGATCCCCAGGCCGGCCTCCTCGGCGAGCTCCGCCAGCACGGTGGTGAGGCCGCCACGGGTGGGGTCGCGGAGGAAGTGCAGGGCCTCTGCGCCGCCGGCCGCCTGGCCCGCTCCGGCGGGGCGGCCGGCGGCGGGGCGGCCGGCGGCGGAAGGGCCGGCGGCGGAGCCGCCGGCCTCGCGCGCCGCCGCCACGGCGGCTTCGACGAGGCCCCAGAGGGGGGCGCAGTCGCTGCGCACGTCGGCGCTGAAGCGAAACTCGCCGCGCGCCGCGAGGATGGCGACGGCGTGCTCGCCGATGCCGCCACTGAGGATCACGGCGTCGCCGGCGCGCACCGCCGCGGCGCCAAGTTCGTGCGCGACGACGATCTCGCCGACGCCCGTCGTCGTGATGAAGAGTCCGTCGGCGGCGCCGCGCTCCACCACCTTGGTGTCGCCGGTGACAATGGGCACGCCGGCCTCCCGGGCGGTGGCGGCGGCGCTCGCGCACAGCTCGCGCAGGTCGGCGAGCAGGAAACCCTCTTCGATGATGAAGGCGGCGGCCAGCCCCAGCGGCCGCGCCGCCGCCGTCGCCAGATCGTTGACGGTACCGGCCACCGAGAGGCGGCCGATGTCGCCGCCGGCGAAGCGCAGCGGCTGCACCACGTGGCTGTCGGTGGTGAAGGCGATGCGGCCCTCGGGCGCGAGCGCCGCGGCGTCGTCGAGGCGCTCCAGAACGGGGTTGGCGAAGGCCTTCACGAAGACGTCCTTGACCAGATCGCGATAGAGCTTGCCGCCGCTGCCGTGGCCGAGGAGGATGCGCCCGCCGGACGGAGTCGCCGCGCCGGAGCGCCCGCCGCCGGCGCCGCGGTCCGCGTCAGTCATCGATTCCCCGATACCTGTAGCGCGCCGCGCAGGCGCCCTCGCTGCTCACCATGCAGGCGCCCACCGGATCCTCGGGGGTGCAGCGCGCGCCGAAGAGCGCGCAGTCGGCCGGGTCGGTGACGCCACGCAGTACCTCGCCACAGCGGCAGCCAGCCGGCTCAAGGGGCGGTTCGAGCTCGACCGGGAAGCGCAGGGCCGCGTCGGCGTCGGCGTACTCGGGTCGCAGCGCCAGCCCGGATCCGGGGATGACGCCCAGGCCGCGCCAGTCGGCGTCGCTGGGCGCGAACACCTGCTCCATCAGCCGCTGGGCGACGACGTTGCCCTCGGGGCGCACGGCGCGGCCGTACTCGATCTCGATGGCCGGCCGGGTCTGCCGCACGAGGCGCAGCAGCGCCCTCATGACGTCCAGCGGCTCGAAACCGGCCACCACGCCGGCCACGCCATAGTCGCGGGCGAGGAACTCGTAGCACGCGGTGCCGGTGATGACGCTCACGTGGCCGGGCAGCAGAAAGCCGCCGATGGGCGTCTCCCCCAGCTCGAGCAGCGCCTTGAGCGGCGGCGGCATCGTCTTGTGCATGCTGAGCACCGAGAAGTTCGTGAGGCCGCGGGCGCGGGCCTCGAGCAGCGACGCGGCGATGGTGGGCGCCGTGGTCTCGAAGCCGATGCCGGCGAACACCACCTGTCGCTCGGGTTCGTCGGCGGCGATCTGCACGGCGTCGCGGGCTGAATAGACGACGCGCACGTCGGCGCCGGCGGCGCGCTCGGCCGCCGGCGTGGTGCGCGACGCCGGCACACGGATGAGATCTCCGAACGTCGCCAGAGTCACCTCGGGCAGGCGCGCGAGCGCGACCACCCGGTCGAGGTCGGCGATCGCCGTCACGCACACCGGGCAGCCCGGGCCGCTGACCAGGCGCATGCCGTCGGGCAGCAGCTCGCGCAGCCCGTACCGCGCGATCGACATCGTGTGGGTGCCGCAGACCTCCATGAACGTGAGGTCCGGGCGCGCCTCGGCCCGTAGATCGGCCGCGAGGCGCCGCAGCTCGTCAGCCTGCGTCATCGGCCTCGGCGCCGTCGTCCGCCGCGAAGGCGGTGATCTCGCGGAGCAGATCGAGCGTCTCGTTGGCCTCGGTCTCGTCGAGCACGCTGATGGCGAAGCCGGCGTGCACGAGCACGTAGTCGCCGACCTTGGCGTCGGGCACGAGCATGAGGCTGGCGCGCTGCTCGAGGCCCGCGGTGGCGATGGTCGCCAAGGCGCCGTCGACGGCGGTGATGAGCATGGGCAGAGCGAGGCACATGTGCGGATCCTGTGGTCGGGCGGCGCTAGCCGAGCGCGCCGCGACGTTTCAGCGAAGTATAGCCCGCCACCGCGGCCTGCCCCAGAGCCACGCCGCCGTCGTTCACGGGGACGAGGCCGGCGGCGAGCACCTCGAAGCCGTCGGCGGCCAGCACGGCTTCGCACTCGTCGGCGAGCAGCCGGTTCTGGAAGACGCCGCCGGCCATGGCGACCGCCGCAAGGCCGGTCGCCGCGCGCACCCGGCGGCAAACGTCGAGCACGAAGGCCGCGACGGTGGCGTGCAGGCGGGCGCCGACGGCGCCGGCCGCAACGCCGGCCTCGAGGTCGTCGAGCACGGCCGCGAAGAGCGGCGCCAGCCGCACGACGGCCGGCGATGGGCCTGCGTCGCTCGCGGCCGCGGGCGCACCGCGTGCCGCGTGCGCGTGCGCCGCGTGCGCGGCGTACGCCGCGACCCATTCCCCGGCGCCCCGCCGAGGCGCGCAGGCGGCAGCCTCGACCTCACCCTCCAGCGCGTAGGGATACGCCTCGCCGCCGGTCGCGGACCGCATCTCGAGCTCGATCGCCGCCTGGCCCTCGTAGGTGATCTCGTGACGCACGCCGGCGAGCGCGGCGACGGCGTCGAACAGGCGTCCGCAGCTCGTCGTCAGGGGCGCGTTGACGCCGGCGTCGATCTGCTGCCGGACGACGGCGAAGCCCTCGTCGGCGAGGACGGACTCGGGAGCCGCGGGGCGACTCGGAGCCGCGGCGCGGCTGCGCAGCAGCCGCGCCGCCTGCCCGAGCCCGTCCTCGCCGAGCAAGGCGTAGCTCCAGCCGAGCGCGGTGCGCCACGGCTTCTCGATGGCGGCCGCGCCGCCGGGCAGCGGCAATTCCTCCAGATGAGCCACGCGGCGATAGCCGAGCAGGTCGCAGACCAACACCTCGCCGCCCCACAGACGGCCGTCGTGGCCGTAGCCCAGCCCGTCCATGCTGACCCCGATCACCGCGTCCTCGCGGCCACACTCGACGAGGCGCGCGGCGATGTGCGCGTGATGATGCTGCACGGCGATCTTCTCGTCCTGCGGCAGCGCAAGGGCGAACTTGGTGGCCAGATACTCGGGATGCAGGTCGTAGCCGATCACCTCGGGCTCGAGGCGAAACATCTTCTGGTACACGGCGATGCTGGTCTCGTAGTGCTCCAGCGTCTCCAGGTTCTCGAGATCGCCGATGTGCTGGCTGAGAAAGGCGTTGGCGTCGCGCGTGAGGCAGAAGGTGCTCTTGAGCTCGGCGCCGCAGGCGAGGGTCTGCGGAAGGGGACGCGGCAGGGCCACCGGGAACGGGGCGTAGCCCCGTGAACGGCGGATCAGCCGCGGCTTGCCGCCGCGCACCAGCGCGACGGAGTCGTCGTAGCGCACGGCGATCTCGCGGTCGTGCACCAGATAGGCGTCGGCGATGGGCGCCAGCCGCGCGATCTCCTCCCAGCCCTTCACGATGGGCTCCTCGGCGAGGTTGCCGCTGGTCATGACGAGCGGCCGTCCGGCTTCGGCGAGCAGCAGGATGTGCAGCGGCGTGTACGGGAGCATCGCGCCCAGGTACCGCTGGCCGGTCGCGACCTCGGGGTCGATGGCGGCGGCCGCCGGCCCGGCTCCGTCGGCCGGCCCGGCCTCGTCGGCCGGCCCCGCGCCGCCCGCTCCCTCGCCCACCTCCGCCCCCACGACGCCGTCCGCGGCGATCTCGCGCCACGACAGCAGCACGATGGGATGCTCCGGCGAGGTCAGCAGCTCCTCCTCCGCCGAGCTCACGCGGCAGTGGGCGCGCAGCTGCCGAAGGTCGGCGAACATGACCGCCAGCGCCTTGTGCGGCCGGCGCTTGCGCTGCTTGAGGCGGCGCACCACGTCGCCGTCCGTGGCGTCACAGGCCAGGTGAAAGCCGCCGAGCCCCTTCACGGCGAGGATCTCGCCGCGGCGCAGCAGCTCGGCGGCCGCGCGGATGGGGGCGGCGGGGTCGTCCGGCTTGCCTTCGGCAAGCTCCACGACCCCGCCGCCTCCCGCGCGCCGCACCAGCCGCACCCGCGGCCCGCACACTGGGCAGGCGTTGGGCTCGGCGTGAAAGCGCCGGTCGGTCGGGTCCTCATACTCCGCGCGGCAGGCCGGGCACAGCGGGAAGCTCCGCATCGTGGTGCGCTCGCGGTCGTAGGGCAGGTCCTCGATGATCGTGAAGCGCGGGCCGCAGTTGGTGCAGTTGGTGAAGGGATACCGGTAGCGCCGGTCGCGCGGGTCGAGAACCTCGGCGCGGCAGTCGTCGCAGGTGGCGATGTCCGGTGAGACGAGCTGGTAGGCGTCGGGGTCGATGGCGCTGCCGAGGATGAGAAACGCCGTGGCGCCTTCGGGCGCGGCGCCGGCCCGCTCGTACGCGGCGATGTGCGAACGCGGCGGCGCCTCGCGCGGCAGGGCGAGGACGAAAGCCTCGACGTCGGCGGGCGCGCCTTCCACCAGGATCTCCACGCCGGCCGACGTGTTGCGCACCCAGCCGCTCAGCGCGTGCCGCAGCGCCAGCGAGTAGACGAAGGGCCTGAAGCCGACGCCCTGCACCACGCCGCGCACGCTGAGCCGCGCGGCGGCGCGC
>JBAXRL010000185.1:0-5815 GCA_037131205.1 Actinomycetes bacterium
ACCTTGGAGCCGGCCGGCGAGGCTGCGCCGGCCGGCTCCAAGGTGGGGCCCCTGGCGGCGCAGGCGATCCTTCTCGCCGCTTTCGCCGCCTGGGCGCTGGCCGCCGGTCTGCTCGCGCCGCTCTACCGGCGGCTCTACGCGCACACGCACGCGGCCGCCTTCGACGAGCGCGGCCGCGTACCCATCACGCCGCCGCCCGGGGTGGCGCGCGCCGAGGCGGGCGTCGAGAGCGAGACGCGCCGAGCCTGACGCCGCCGTCGTCGCCGTCGTCCGTGTTTCGGGAGCGCCTGCACTGTTGCTTCTTCACCAGCCCGATGTAGGCTGCCGGTCAGCACTGCCAGCCCGCAAGGAGGAGCCTGATGAGCAACACCGTTGGTCACGCGCCGGGCAGGTCCATGATCGTCATCGGCGCCGGCATCGCCGGCCTCAGCGCCGGCTGCTATGCGCAGATGAACGGCTATCGCAGCCGCATCTACGAGATGCACGCGAAGCCCGGCGGGCTGTGCACCTCCTGGCAGCGCGAGGGCTACACCATCGACTACTGCATCCACTGGCTCAGCGGGTCGAAGCCGGGCGGCAGCATGTACCGGCTTTGGGAGGAGATCGGCCTCGTGCAGGGTCTCGACCTCCGGGACCTCGACGAGTTCTACCGCTACGAGGGTGAGGACGGGCGGGTCGTGGTGGTCTATCGCGATCTCGACCGCACCGAGCGCGAGCTTTGCGAGCTGTCGCCCGCCGACGCGCCGCTGCTCCGCGAGTTCTTCGCCGCGGCGCGCAAGCTGGTGGGCAAGGACATGATGGCCGACGTGCCGCCGCGGGAGGCGATGGGGCCGCTCACAGGGCTCACGATGCTGCCTCGCATGCTGCCGTACCTGCGGCCGTTCAGGACATGGGGCCGGCGAACGATGAACGAGGTCGCCGACCGTTTCCACGATCCGCTGCTGGCGGAGGCGTTCCGCGCGATGTGGCCGCCGCAGAGCTCGGCGTTCTTCATGATCGCGACCTTTGCCTGGCTGCACGAGGGCTCGGCGGGCTACCCGATCGGTGGGTCGCTGCCGCTGGCGAGAAACGTGGAGCGCCGCTACGCGGAGCTCGGCGGCGAGGTGACGTACGGCGCGCGGGTCGACGAGATCCTCGTCGAGGGCGGGCGCGCCGTGGGCGTGCGCCTCGAGGGCGGCGCCGAGGAGCGCGCCGACATCGTCGTCTCCGCCGCCGACGGGCACGCGACCATCTACGGCATGCTCGGCGGCCGCTACGTCGGCGAGGTGCACCGCGACCTCTACGAGCGCGGCGTGCTGCCACTCTTCACGTCGATCATCTTCATCGGCGTGGGGGTGGACCGCGACTTCTCGGACCTGCCGGAGATCGTCACCGGCATGAACGTGCCGCTCGCCGAGGCGTTCGACCTGGGCGGACGGCGCTACGACCGCGTGAACGTGCGCATCCACAACTTCGACGCGACCCTGGCCCCCGAGGGCAAGACGATCCTCACAGGCATCCTCGAAGCAGACGAGCCGTACTGGGAGCATCTGCGCGCGGACGACCGCGAGCGGTACGACGCCGAGAAGCAGCGCGTCGCCGACGCCGTGGTCGCGACGCTCGACCGGCGCTACCCGGGGCTGGCGGCGCAGGTCGAGATGACCGACGTCAGCACGCCGGCCACGCTGGTGCGTTACACGGGCAACTGGCAGGGCAGCTTCGAAGGCTGGCTGCCCACCCCCGAGTGGCTGATCAAGACTGTGCCGCGCACGCTGCCCGGCCTGGACGCCTTCTGGATGGTGGGGCAGTGGGTGGCCCCGGGCGGCGGGCTGCCCAGCGGGCCGATGAGCGCCCGCCAGGTGCAGCAGCTCATCTGCAGGCGCGACGGCGTCAAGTTCCGCACCAGCGTGCCCTGACGGCGAGCGCCGGCCGCGGCGCCGCGGCGGGGGCACGCGGCCGCAAAGGCGTCGCCGCCGAGGCGCGCCGCCGCCGCGGCGAGCTGCGCCCGCGCGGCCCCGGCGGCGTTTTCGCCGGCGGCGCGCGGGGTACGTGCAGAGACACGGGGCCGCCGTGCAAGGCGCTGCTGATCACGCGCCTCTCGGGCGGCCCATCGCGACGAGGGAGAGATCATGGTAAGCCAGGACATCGCCGGCGAAGGGACTCCCGAGAGCCCCTGGACCTTGAAGACCCCGCCCGGCAAGAGCGAGTACCAGGCGTATCGCGACGAGAAGGCCGACCCGCCGGCTCTCGTGGTGATCGTCGGCAAGACGGAGCTGCGCTATCAGCTTCGCTGCCTCAGCGATCTACAGGCCATGCTCAAGGAGCGCGGCGACTGGATGCCGCTGGGCAGCGCCGACGAGCAGAAGCCGGCCGCCGAGGGCACCGTGGAAGCCTGGGGCCGCTCGGCCGACAACCCGGTGGCCGGCTGGTACGGCCTCAAGAAAGGCCTGCGCGGGCGCTTCGCAAACTACGTGCCCCCGGTGCTGGAGGCCCTCGGCACGGCCGAGGTCGAGCACGAGGCGAGGAACAACCGGATGCGCGCCATCTGAAGACGGCCGCCGCCGGCCTCGAGGCGGCGTCTCGTGCCGGCGCGCCGTTGCCGCCGCCGCCAGTGGGAGTATCTGCGAGGAGGGACCATGGTGATCGCGACGTTCGGGCCGAGCACCGCCTGGGTGGGCAAGGCGATCACCTTCGAGAACGGGCGCTTCGTCCTCGAGGGAAAGGGGCCGATCGCGGCCGTCAACGTCCTCGCCTATGACCGTGAGGGGCACCTGTCGTGGGCCTATGCCGGCCTCCGGGAGTGGGTCGAGCAGGTCGCCGCGGGCGGCGTGGTCCCGGAGCCCGTGTCGGCCGGCGTGCCCGTCGCGGCGACCGCGCTCGTCGCTCGACCTGTGGCCGTCGCCCAGCCCGTCCCGGGGAAGAAGAGATTTCCCGTCTGGGCGATCGTGCTGATCGCCGTGGCAGCCGTGGCCGCCCTCCTCATTCTCCTTTTCGCCGTCTTCCTCCTCCCGGTGCGATCGACATCGACGAGCGGCAGCGACTCCGCGGTGTTGACGAGCGGCAGCGCCACCGTGAGCGCACAGGAGTCGGGGAGCACGGAGGACCTCCTCGGCGTCGCCTTCGGCGATGGCGATCACGGCTGGGCGGTGAGCGCGGACGGCGCCATCCTCGCCACCGCGAACGGCGGCGCCACCTGGAGCGCGCAGAGCTCGGGGAGCAGCGCGGATCTGCGCGCCGTGGCCTTCAGCGACGCCGCCCACGGCTGGGCGGTGGGCGCCGACGGCGCCATCCTCGCCATCACGGACTGAGGCACCCCACGACAGGCGCGGCCGGCCAGGGAGCGCGGCGGGACCGTTTGCCTCCTAACGGTTGGCATGCTAACGTTTCTCGGCGTCAGCGTCCGAGTGCATCGAGAAGGAGGAGCCGCGTGCGGAAGTGCCTGTCGCCCCACGGCGAGAGTCCGGACCCGTCGCGGTTCGTGCTCGACGGCGTGGACGACCTGTCGTCACGGGTCTTCTTCGCGTTCCTCGTGACGCTGCGTCTTCACAAGCAGCTGATGCTCAGGACGCTGGCCGGCCAAGGTACCCATCCCGGCCAGATCTTCTGCCTTCACGTGCTCGCCGGCCACGACGGCATCTCCCAGCGCGATCTCGCCGACGCTCTGCGCCTGTCGCGGCCGACGGTGAGCAAGATGCTCCAGGCGATGCAGAAGGCCGGCGCTGTGGAGCGGCGGCCCGACGCCGCCGACCGGCGCCTCACGCGCGTCTTCCTGACGGCCGCCGGTCGCGACCTGGAGCGACAGCTGCGGGGCGTGGTGGCCGACTTCGTCAACGAGACGATCGGCGACCTGCCTGAGAACGATCGCCGGGAGCTCGCGCGGCTGCTCGGCGAGCTCGGCGGGCTCATGTCGCGGGCGCTCGCTCGGCGTGGGCCGGAGGCCGCCGCGTGATCCGTCTCCTTCGTGAGCGCCTGAAGCCGTACTGGCGCCAGATCATCGTCGTCCTTGTGCTCCTGCTGGTGCAGGCCATCGCCAACCTCTATCTGCCGACCCTCAACGCCGACATCATCAATTACGGCGTGGTGACCGGCGATACGGTCTACATCCTGCAGATGGGCGCCGTCATGCTCGGCGTCTCGCTGGTGTTCGTGATCGCCTCCATCATCGCCGTGTACTGGGGTTCCAAGGTCGCCATGGGCTTCGGCCGCGACGTGCGCGGCGCCCTCTTCCGCCGCGTGCAGAGCTTCTCCCAATCCGAGGTGAACCATTTCGGCACGCCGTCGCTCATCACGCGCACCACCAACGACGTGCAGCAGGTACAGATGGTGGTGCTCATGATGCTCAACCTCGTGATCTCGGCGCCCATCATGGCCATCGGCGGCATGATCATGGCCCTGCGCCTCAACGTGCCGCTCAGCGCCGTCATCCTCGTCGCCATCCCCGTCATGGGCGTCTTCATCGGCCTCGTGATGATGCGCGCCATCCCGCTCTTCATGTCGATGCAGAAGAAGATCGACCGCATCAACCAGGTCACCCGCGAGATGCTCAGCGGAGTGCGCGTGATCCGCGCCTTCGACCGCACCTCGTACGAAGAAGAGCGTTTCGACGTGGCCAACACCGACCTCACCTGGACGACGCTCAAGGTGGGCCGCCTGTTCGCGCTCATGATGCCGATCCTGATCCTGATCCTGAACCTGTCCATGGTGGCCATCATGTGGTTCGGCGGCATCCAGGTCGCCGATCACGGCATGCCCATCGGCGACCTCACCGCCTTTCTCACCTACATCGTGCAGATCCTGCTCGCGGTGCTCATGGCGACGATCATGTTCGTCATGGTGCCGCGCGCCGCCGTCTCCGCCAGGCGCATCCAGGAGGTGCTGGAGACGCAGCCCAGCATCGTGGACCCGGAGGCGCCGGCCGTCGCCGGGGCAGAGGCCGGGCTGGTGGAGCTCCGCGACGTGGAGTTCCGCTACCCGGGCGCCGAGGAACCGGTGCTCAGCGGGATCAGCTTCACGGCGCGACCGGGCGAGACCACCGCCATCGTGGGCAGCACCGGCAGCGGCAAGACCACGCTCATCAGCCTCATCCCGCGGTTCTACGACGTCACCGCCGGCGCCGTGCTCCTCGACGGCGTGGACGTCCGCGAGATGGCGCAGCAGGACGTGTGGCGGCGGATCGGCCTCGTGCCGCAGAAGTCGTTTCTCTTCAGCGGCACGGTGGCGGCTAACCTGCGCCACGGCGACGAGCAGGCGGCTGACGAGCAGCTCTGGCGCTACCTCGAGATCGCCCAGGGCCGCGAGTTCGTCGAGGAGATGCCCGAGCAGCTGGAGGAGCACGTCGCGCAGGGCGGCGCCAGCGTCTCCGGCGGGCAGCGGCAGCGACTCGCCATCGCCCGGGCGCTGGCCAAGCAGGCGCCTATCCAGATCTACGACGACAGCTTCTCCGCCCTCGATGTCACCACCGACGCGCGCCTGCGCGCGGCGCTGCGCAAGCATGCGGCCGACGCCACCGTGATCATCGTCGCGCAGCGCGTGGGCACCATCATGCACGCCGACCAGATCATCGTGCTCGAGGACGACGGCACGATCGCCGGCATCGGCACGCACGACGAGCTGTTGAAGTCGAGTGAGACGTACCGCGAGATCGTCTCCTCCCAGCTCGGCGAGGAGAGCGTCGCTTGAGCGCCGCGGCGAGCAGCGGCGGCGGCGCGAGCAGCGGCGGTACCCGGCCCGCGGGCGCGGGCGGACCTCCGCGCGGCCCGGGCGGCCCCGGCCCCGGCGGCCCGGGCGGTCACGCCCTCGTCATGCCGACGGCCAAGGCCAAGGACTTCAAGGGCAC